>NZ_JBEFAK010000031.1:0-128901 GCF_040137845.1 Nonomuraea sp. B19D2
CTCCATCAACGGCCCCAGCTACCGGCTCAAGAACCGGCTCAGGAACATCGAAAAAACCACTGAGGTCGCCTGAGCTGGTGCACATATCTCCGTACTTCATGGAGCACTCAAAGGAGTACGCGGACACCGCCGCCCAATCGTCGAGGAATGGCCGGATGCATCCGAAGTAGACATAGATGCTGGATGCGGACCGGGGCCGTGACCTGGTGTCGCCGTTGAGGAGGACCAGCAGCCACTGCCGGACGGGATTGATGAAGCCGGGTGCGAGATGGCTTGTGACGCGGTCGATCCAGGATCTGATCGCTGGAGCGGAGTCGTCGTGGAGCAGGTCCAGATCGGTGAGTACTTCGATGAGGCGAGGCCGCGACACCCAGCGCTGCGGCCGGGCTCGGACCTCGCTAAGCGGGACGCGCTCACCTGCAGGGAGGCTGGTCAGCACCGTGACGAGCCCATCCAGCACGCATCTGGTGGTCGAGGGGTTCCAGCCACCGACTTGGCCGAGTTCCTGAGCGTGACGTGCCGCTGCCCGCAGCACCGGATCGTCTGCCGTCAGCGCCGAGTGCCGCCAGCGAGGCGGGACCGGCTGGCCGTCCTTGCGCCGACGCTCTGATGCTCGCGCCGAGCATGCGTTGCTGCAGTAGACCTGGTCGCGGCGCCGCTTCTCGGGCAACGGGGTGCCGCAGTGTGCGCAGTTCATCGAGGCGGTAGCGACCGCCCGCCCCCAGTGCGCGGGGCGACCGGCCGATCTTGGCCGACCGCCGTGTTCTGGTCATCGTCGTGGTGCCGCGGCTGGGCGACAGCCTCGGGTTCGGGGATCAGCAGTTCGTCGACGCCGCAGCCCAGCACGGTGCAGATGACGTCGAGCTCGTCGAGCTTGACCACGTTGGGGCTTCCCGACCACAGTCCCGACATCTTGCCAGCACTGATGACCAGGCCACGTTCGGCGAGCATCCGCTGGAACTCGCTGGCCTTCCAGATGCCGCGGTTCGCGGCCGCCAGGCGCAGGTTCCATTTCATCGGGTGAGTCCTTTCCATCGGTCGGCGACGCGGCGCTGTCCGGTGACCCAAGCGTCTTCGACATGGGTGGCATGGACGTGGATGTATCTGGCCGTGGTGCCGGTCCAGGCGTGGCCGAGCAGCTCTTGGATCGCGAACAGGTTCATCCCGGCCAGGTAGAGCTGGGAGGCGCAAAAGTGCCGCAGCACATGCGGCGTTAGCCGCCCCGACCAGGTCGGCAGATACCGGTCGACAGCATCAATCAAGGAGCGGCGAAACACGTCCGCCGTGGCGCGGGTGCATGTGCCCTCAGCGTTCTTCCGCTCGGAGGGGAACAAGGGCGTGCGGTGACTGGACAGGTCGAGCTCAAAGAGCCCGAGGACGTCTTCGATGAACCAGCGCAGGCTGCGATCGGCGCCGTTGATTAGGGGCACCAGCCGTGGCTTGGGCCCTTTGCGGCGAGACCCCTTCCCATGGCGGACGTTCAGCTTGCCGAACCGGCCCAGCTCCCAGCGCACGTCATCCAGGTCGAGCATCCGGGCCTCGTTGATCCGTAACCCGACGTCGGCGACCAGCCGGGCCACGGCGTAGTTGCGGGCCGCCGGGGCGAACTTGCGGCAGCTCAGCAGCTCTTCGCGCCACCCGGCGAACAGTTGCTCGATCTCCTCGACGGTCGGTGGGACCCGCAGCTGCGGATCCACGGACAACCGCGGCCGGTTGACCTCATCGAGAGGGCACTCGACGACGCGGCCAGTGAGGTTGTGCAGCTCAACCCTGTGCCGAAGCTCCAAAAACCGGAAGAACACCGTCAGAGCAGCCGCTCGCCCGGTGCGAGTGGAGGGCTTGGCGTCTCGCAACACCTTGCCGAAGTAGACGTCGCCGTCTTCGGGTTGCATCTCCCACAGCAGCCGGCCGAACCAGTCCCGGATCAGCTCCAGATGATTGGCGTCGTTGCGGATGGTGCTGTCGGTCAGCCCTGCCGACGCGCGAGCCAGCACGAACCCCGCCAGCACGTCGGTCTCGAAGGCGGCAAGATCTTCTTCGCTGCCAGCGGCTCGATACTCGCGTAGATCTCGTACGACTCCCAGCGCCAACCCGCGCCTCCCGACTTCACCAGCGCCGCCATCTCATCACTTCTGTGACAGAAGCTTCACGGAGAGTGAAGCTACTTCAGGGCGTGCTGATCGATCTGGCAAACGGGAGAAGACGCAGTTCGCAGGCAGTGAGCGTGCAGGGTGAGGAGGATTCGGCGCCCTCAACTCAAGAACTGTTGCTTACCCATAGAGGTCGCCCTCATCGCCAGCCACGACGATGGACAAAGTCGCAAGGTCGGTCCGATCGTCGGACTGAGTTCGAAGCCCTCCGAGTAGAAGACACCGATCCGGTCCTCGAACTCCTTGAGTAGGTTCAATTCCGGAATGGGTGAGTACGCCTCACTCCTGTGACCTCCTTGCCAGGCGGAAACGCCGGAATTGTTGCATGGGCTGCCGAGTTTGAGTTTGTGCGTTACCTTCCGGATCGTCGTGGTTCTGGCGAAGGTGCAGCCGCGTCTGACAGCTTGCCGACGTCGTAGGGTGATTAATGCGCGGGCACAGCACCCTCGGCTCTGCCGGTTGGGCTGACGGCGGCTCGTTCGAGAACGCGGTAGACCGTGGCGCGGCCGACCGAGAACACTTCCATCAGCTCGGCGATGGTGTAGTCGCCGGTGGCATGCATGCGGACCAGTTCGGCCTGCTGCCGGGCGGTCAGCTTGGGCGCTCGGCCTTTGAGTCGACCGCGTGAGCGGGCAATCGCCATGCCCTCGCGGGTGATGAACATGTCATTCAGGATGGGGACGGGCAGGCGTTGAAAGACCCCGACAGGGCGAAGCTGTCGGGGTCTTGGTGTGGAGACTGACGGCCTGATGTGCATCATGCCCGTCAGGGTTCGGTTTTTTCATCGGCCTTGGGGGGCGCGTCTAGAAGACGTTCTTAAACCTGGAATGGCCTTGAGGGGTGAGCTGGATCAGACCGGGTCTTGGGGCGCGTTGCGTCAGTTCCCGTACTGCTTGGTGTCCGGGTGCTCGATGAGCAGGACATGAGCGGTCTTGTCGGCAACGGGACGGTGCCTCATTCCCCTGGGAACGACAAACAGTTCGCCCGCCTTCAGCACCACCGGGTCTTGCCCCTCCAATTGGATCTCAAAGCTGCCGTCCCAGCACAAGAACAACTCGTCCTCATCGTGGTAATGCCAGGGGAACTCGCCCTCCAATCGAGCCAGGCGAACGACGGTGGTGTCGTTCACCATCGCCAGATTGTGCTGTTGGAAGGGCCCTGGGAGCGCGGCGATGGCCTCAGGCACCGAGACCGCAGCAAGATGACGCGAATCTTCGTGTTGTGTGGTCATGCCACGATCCTTGTCCTCATAGTGGCCTGGCGACAGAGCCAATACATGACAATTGGTCCCCTTCATGGACCAATTACTTGGGCATCATGCTCATGTGATCCGAAGCGGGGATATTGGACGATCCTCTTCGGGGCGGCACGGCGTCACTCTGTGGCGATGACTTCATTGACGGCAGCTCGGGTGGCCGATTCGTCGACGATGGTCTTGTCAGCGATGAAGGTCGCCAGTAGAGCCTGGATGGCCAGGTTGTTGATCGCGCAGGGGTAGCCGCGGCCGGCGGTGTGGATCAGCGCGGCCGCGTCGTCGGTGAACAGGGGGTCGGTCCGGCCGGCCAGGGCGAGGTGGTGACGTAGGTAGTCGATGGTCTCTTGGCGACTCCAGCTGGTCGTGGCCCAGCAGATGGGCCTCGTCCAGGATGAGGACGGGGGTGCGGCCGCGTTCAGCGAGCTCGACGAAGCACCTCTACACCACGACCTGCAACTGACCTCGGCCTTCGCCGCCGACGTCGCGACAGCCGGAAATCCTCGCCCGGGTTTCCGGCCGTCGTCACTCCGGCCTCCGGGCGCTTGCGGTCGCGCGGGCAAGCCCCGCGAAACACATCTGCCGGTCCGCAGCTCGCCCACAGGGGACCTTCCGGAGGTGTCCTGCCGCTGGTCCGTCGGATGAAGGCCCAGAGCTCACAGTCCAGGGCTGTCCGCCGCTCATCGAGCCACGGTCTGCCTGCCGTCGGACGAGTGGCTATGAAGACGGGACGTCCCCCCGTCCTGCCGGACAGGGGGACAATGGACCGCCGCGCCTCACACCGGGCGCTTGCCAACCGATTCGCCGTCGACCAGCACCATGGTCCCTTGCGGCGGTGATGGTTGTTGCGGCTTGCGGATCACGGTATCCGCATGCGCTGGAGTGATGCCCAGCGCCAGCACGGCGGCCAGGCCGGCGGCCGAAGCGGCGGCACGGCGAGTCCAGGTACGGGTCTTCATACGACTCTCCCAGTCGGCCGATGATCATGACAGCACTGTCACCAGCATCAGTGCTACATCCCCGCCCGTCCACCCCAGAATGGCCGAGTGGCCACATGCGGACAGGCCCTCGCACCCGCAGACGTTCACGACGGCTCCGGGCTCGCGTCGGTCTCGGGCCAAGAGATCAAGACCGGTATCCGATGTGGCGCAACGGTGCTCCGGCGTGGTGATGCGCGCCCACCACCAGCGGATCCTTGAGACCCCGGAATGCGCAGGGGCTTCTGCTGTCGCGCATGTTGATCATTCTGCCGGGGTGGGCGTCACCCAGTCGATCGCGATCGTGCGGCGGACGCCGGCGTCCAGCTGGGCCTGGCTCTTGTGCTGGCCGTTGATGTAGGCGGTGCGCCGATGCCCGGCCAGGACGGTGAGCTGGACTCCGTCGCCTGGGCAGATGAGGGTGTGCAGAGCGTCCAGTTCCCAGCCGTGGAGGCCTTCGGCCTGAGCTGCGTTGCGATCGGGTCAACACCCTGCGGACCTACATGGTGCCGGTTCCCCGCGACGACGCCGGTCCCCGTGTCGACCCGTCGATCCTGACCATCCTGACCGCGCTCTGCCGCGACCGGGAACGACTCCGGTTCGACGACCACGACCATGCCGGTGCGACCACTGTGCGCACCGGCGAGCCGTACCGGCTGGTCAACTGGGGTCGCCGCTGGTACCTGCTGGCCTGGGACGTCGAGCGGGGCGACTGGCGTACCTTCCGCGTCGACCGGATACGACCCCGCACCCCGACCGGCCCTCGCTTCACACCGCGCGACCTGCCCGGCGACGACGTCGCCGGGCAGGTGTCACGGCGGGTGTCCGCCGCCGCCTGGCGCTACCGGGCGCAGGTCACCGTGCACGCGCCGGCCGACGTCGTCGCCGATCGGATCAGCCCGGCGGTCGGAACAGTCGAACGCGTCGACGAACGCACCTGTGTCCTGCACACCGGCGCGGACACGGTCGAGACCCTCGGCGTCTACCTGGGCCTGCTCGGCGAGGACTGCGACGTCACCGGGCCGCCGGAACTCCGCACGCACCTGCGCCGTCTCGCCGACCGGTACACACTCGCGACCAGCTGATCTTCAGCAGGTGATCCGACGTGGTCTGCGCCCGCTGCCCGCATCACCACAACACCGTCGGCCTCATGCCGGTGGCGAGACACGATCCCGTCGCCACGCAGGCACGCGCCTAACGGAGGTGCTCGCTGGAGGACTCCACCGTCTGCTTGAAGATGCTCAAGCCATGGTCCATTGCGGCGCCCATCGGGATGACGAGGTCGTCCGGTTGCACGTCGTGAATCCATACGAACCGGCTGCGGCCGTCTCCGTGGGAGACGACTTGCATCGACGCGTTGTCGTGTGTCGGCTGCATGGTGTCACCGATGACAGAGTAAACAAGCCGACGCGTCTCCTCGTCGAGCGCGATGAGCCGCTCACGCGCCACGGTTCCGTCGGCGAACGCGACGACCCTGACGTCCGCCTCGGCCAGCCGGCTGTCGGTTACCAAGCCCGGCGCCATCTGAACGGGCCCGTTGGCGAAGTCGCCGATGATCGCCCACACGTCGGCGGGGTCAGCATCGATAGTGATCTCTTTCTGCACGGTGGCCATGTCTTGTCTCTCCTGTAGTGGTGGGAAACCGACGTTGCGCGTCCGGGAGCGTGTGTATGCGGCGACGACGCAGAACTGGGTTGCCCTCGCCCACCAAGCCGATGCCGACGCCCAACAGCGAGCCTCTCTGATCTAACCGGCATAGCCGTTACGCCGGTTATGTAACCTACCATCGCCGATAGTTGGTTAGGCTGTGCCGCATGGCGAATGAGCGTGCTGCCGAGCCTGTGCCGGACAACCTCGCGGCCGGGACGGCGCCGATGCCGCTGCGGGTGATCGAGGAGTTCATCAACACTCGCCGCCGGGACGGCGACGAGATCGAAACTCCACAACAGCTCGCAGAGTGGTTGCACGCCCGCGACCTGATACCTGGCGACGCGGTCGTGAACACCGAGCAGCGCGACCGTGCGGAACGGATACGCGAGGGACTGCGCGCGCTGATCGCCGAGAACAACGCCGAGCCGGTCTCGAGCCCGCGCCCGGACGGCCTCAACCCCGCTGCCCGCGCCGAACTCGCCGAACTCGCTCGCGACTTCCCGCTGATGCTCGACGTGACTACTTTTCCGCCCCGGCTGGTGGCCCGCTCCCGGGTGCCGGCGGATGCCGCGCTGGCCAGACTGCTGGCCGTCGTCGCCGAGGCCGTGGCGGCCGGCACGTGGACCCGGCTCAAGGCCTGCCGGGAGCCGAGCTGCCGGTGGGCCTACTACGACCACTCCCGCAATCGGCGCCGGACCTGGTGCTCAATGGACATTTGCGGGAACCGTGCCAAAGCCCGCGCCTCTCACCATCGCAAGTCCACCGCGCGCCCTTGATCGCGGACCGGCCTCACGCGAGGATCAGCGTAGGCGCGGTGGCATTCCGGCGGCTGTCACACGCACGCCGGCGCGAGCGGCGCCGTGCTGGCCCACACGATGTCTGATGCCATCGTCGATGTCCGCGGCCGCCGGACTCTCCGCCGACGGCCAGCGGCACGCCTACGCCCGCGACGGGCCCTCCTGGTCAAGTCGCCCGGGATGGCCTGACCGGCCGCCGATGAGTTCGGGGGGCGGGAGTGGTCTTACTCGAAACGACTGGAAGGAGCGGCTCCGGTGGACTTGCACAGTGTCGTGTGCGTGCGTGACCTGGCGACATCGCAGAAGTGGTTCGAGGTGTTCTTCGGGCGGCCGGCGGACGAGATCATCGGCGAGGAGCTTCTGTGGCAGGTTGGTGAGAACGCGTGGGTCGTCATCGACGACCGGCAGGTGCGGGCCGCGCGGGTGGGCGGCACCATGATCACGTTCGGCGTGACCGACCTCGACGACATCCTGGCCCGGCTGGCCGCGCACGGCATCGAGCACGAGCCCGTGGAGACCTACGGCAACGGGGTGCGCCACGTGGAAGTCCTCGACCCGGACGGCAACAGCCTGTCGCTCGCGGAGGCACCCGCCCAGTAGCCGGTCTGCCTGTGCCGCGGTCGCCCGTACCGCGGCGCTCGATCCAGGCCTGCGGCTGTCGGCCGGGAAATCGCCGCTTCCGGGTGTCGAGAATGTGGCGCCGGCTCCGTCCCAGGGACACCAGCGGCCACGACGGGCCGCGCGACGAAGGAGAGCCACCATGATCGTACGCATGGACCAGGTGGGCTTCGCCGTCGAAGACATCGACGCCGTCGTCGCCGGCCTGCGAGCCCGCGGCGCGGAACTCGTGGCCGGCCTGCGACCAACCAGAGCCATGAGTCTCCTTCCCGCCATCAGTCACCACCGTTGAGCGCGCAAGCCGATGGGCCCGCTGGGCGGACCAGGAAAACGACATGAGAGGGATGACCGTGGAACCGAACGAGATCATCGAGGTTCTGAACCGACCGATCAGCCAGGAACTGCTGGCCCGCGACCTGACCCGCCTGGCCTACGTCGCCAAGGACGGCACACCCCGCAATGTCCCGATCGGGTTCACCTGGAACGGGTCGGAGATCGTCATGTGCACCACGAAGAACGCCCCGAAGCTCCCGGCCCTGCGCGAGAACCCGATGGTTGCCCTCACGATCGACACCGAGGTGCACCCGCCCAAGATCTTGCTCATCCGCGGCCGAGCCGAACTGGACTTCGTCGATGGCATCCCGGACGAGTATCTCAAGGCGACCAGCACCTACGAGATGACGCCCGAGCAACGGGTCGAGTGGGAGGCGGAGGTGCGTTCGCTCTACTACGACGGCATGGTCCGGATCGTCGTGACCCCGACGTGGGCGAAACTGATCGACTTCGAGACCACTCTGCCGAGCGCGGTCGAGGAACTCGTCCGGCAGCGGGAGGAGCGTCAGCGCGCCTGAGCACCGCGCGGCCGCCCGCGCTGAGGTGAATCGCCCACGCCTCAGACCCCATCCAGCTGTGGCGCCTTCGTCCCCGGAGTGAACACGGCCACAATGGGCCGTACCGCATCAAGGAGAACATGATGGCCAAGTACCTACTGCTCAAGCACTACCGTGGCGCGCCGGCAGCGGTCAACGACGTGCCGATGGACCAGTGGACGCCGGAGGAGGTTTCGGCCCACATCCAGTACATGGATGACTTCGCCGCTCGGCTCGAGGCCACCGGCGAGTTCGTCGACGCTCAGGCGCTCTCCCCGGAGGGCACGTTCGTCCGCTACGACGGCGAGGGGCGGCCGCCGGTCACCGACGGCCCGTTCGCGGAGACCAAGGACCTGATCGCCGGCTGGATGGTGATCGACGTCGAGACCTACGAGCGGGCGCTGGAGCTGGCCGGCGAGCTGTCCGCGGCTCCGGGTGCGGGCGGGAAGCCGAGCCACGAGTGGCTCGAGGTACGCCCGTTCCTGGCCGCGCCGCCCACGGTGACCGAGTGAACGAGTCGCTGCTGCGGGAGCTGGTGCCCGCGGTGATCGGTGCCCTCGTCCGTCGCGGAGCCGACTTCGCGGCGGCCGAGGACGCCGTGCAGGACGCCCTGGTCGAGGCCGTGCGCGTGTGGCCGGACGACGCGCCGCGGGACCCCAAGGGCTGGCTGGTCACCGTGGCCTGGCGTAAGTTCCTCGACGCCGCCCGCGCCGACACCTCCCGACGGCACCGCGAGGTACGCGTCGAGGGCGAGCCCGTGCCCGGCCCGGCCGAGGCGGCGGACGACACGCTCCAGCTGTACTTCCTGTGCGCGCACCCGTCCTTGACACCGGCTTCGGCCGTCGCGCTCACGCTGCGCGCGGTCGGCGGCCTGACCACGCGTCAGATCGCGCAGGCCTACCTGGTGCCGGAGGCGACCATGGCCCAGCGCATCAGCCGGGCCAAGCGAACCGTCTCATCCGTCCGGTTCAACCAGCCCGGTGACGTCGCCACGGTGCTGCGCGTGCTCTACCTCGTCTTCAACGAGGGCTACTCCGGCGACGTCGACCTCGCCGCCGAGGCGATCCGGCTCACTCGCCAGCTGGCGGCCAGGACCAAGCATGAGGAGGTGGCGGGCCTGCTCGCGCTCATGCTGCTCCACCACGCACGGCGCCCGGCACGGACCGCCCCCGACGGCAGGCTCGTGCCTCTCGCCGAGCAGGACCGCAGCCTGTGGGACACCCGCCTGATCGCCGAGGGCGTCGACGTGCTCCAGGCAGCCCTCGCCCGCGACCGGCTGGGGGAGTTCCAGGCCCAGGCCGCCATCGCCGCGCTCCACGCCGACGCCCGCACGGCCGAGGAGACCGACTGGGTGCAGATCGTCGAGTGGTACGACGAACTGGTGCGCCTCACCGACAACCCGGTGGCCCGCCTCAACCGGGCCGTCGCGGTCGGCGAGGCCGACGGCCCGCGGGCCGGCCTGGCCGCCCTGGCGCAGCTCGACCCCTCCCTGCCCCGCCACACCGCCGCCGCGGCGTACCTGCACGAGCGTGACGGTGACCTGGTGACCGCAGCACGGCTCTACGCCGAAGCCGCCCGATCAGCGCCCAACCTCCCCGAACGCGACCACCTCACGCGACAGGCCGCACGGCTCAACACGCAGCTGCGCAGTTGAGCGGCGGGCGGCGCCGTCGAGGTCTTCGGCACGCAGCGGCCGGGGATGCCGCGGCGCCACTACCCGATCGCGTGCGCCGCGGGGCTGTCGGACGGTCGCTCGGTCACCACGCACCCGGCTCGCGCCGAGCAGTTGCGACGCGAGCTCGTCCGGGTCGCGTGGAGCCGACCGGCTTTACCTGGATCACGGCGACGTCGCCAGCTGCGCCAGCAGGCCCGGCCAGCGCTCGCCGCTCCGAAGAGAGAGCACCGCTCTTGACATCAACGCCGCCTCACGAGAGCATTGCTCTCGCAACAGAGCGTTGCCCTCTTAAAGGAGCATCGATGGCCCCCAGACTCACCTCCGCAGCCTTCGCCGCCGGCGGGATCCTCTTCCTCGTCTATCCCGCGATCCGCCCCTCCGGCGACGACGCCGCGGCCATGGCCGCCACCGCGTGGGTCGCCGGGCACGCCGCCGCCATGCTCGGGTTCGTGCTGCTCGGCCTGGCCGTGCTCGGCCTGCACCAGGTGCTCGGCGACCGCCTCTCCCTGCGCGCCGCGGCGGTGACCTGGGTGGGCGCGGGCCTGACCCTGCCGTACTACGGCGCCGAGGACTTCGGCCTGAACGTGATCGCCCGGCGCTCGCTCCGTGACCAGGCGCCGGCGCTGATGGAGCTGGCCCAGGAGTTCAGGTACGGGCCCGTCGCGGTCACCATGTTCGCCGCCGGGCTGGTGCTGCTCGCCGCCGGCACGGTCATGGCCGCGATCTCCGTCTGGCGGTCCGGCACGCTGCCCAAGTGGAGCGGGATGGCGCTGGCGTTGGGGTTCGTGCTGTTCATCCCGCAGTTCTTCGGCCCGTACCCGCTGCGCATCGCGCACGGCGCCCTGATCATGTTTGGCGGGCTCTGGCTGGCCGCGGCCCTGGTGAGGGCCGGAACGCGGGGCCAATCGGCGAAGGTCTGAAGAACCGACGCCCCAAGCGCGATTGGATCACCCCGCGGGTGGGAATCCCATCACGGTACCAAGCGTTAGACACCGTGGGAGACAGACCCCCCACGCAAGGGGGCCCTGTAGGAGGCATTTAGACATGGGCGAGCGCGCGCTTCGTGGCACCCGGCTCGGGGCAACCAGCTACGAGAACGACCGTAACACGGATCTGGCCCCGCGCCAGGAGGTGTCCTACACCTGTCCTAAGGGCCATCGCTTCGAGGTTCCGCTTGCAGCCGAGGCTGAGATCCCAGCGACCTGGGAGTGCCGCATGTGCGGCGCGACCGCGGTACGCGTGGACGGCGAGCAGCCGGAGTCCAAGAAGGTCAAGGCCCCGCGGACACACTGGGACATGCTCCTGGAGCGGCGGTCCATCGAAGATCTGGAGGAGGTGCTCAACGAGCGGCTCGCGGTGCTGCGGGCGCAGCGTCGTAAGAGCGCCTGACCTTCTCTCACGGTGAAACCCCCGGGCTTGCCGCCCGGGGGTTCTTCATGCCCGCATGCTCACGACACCAGGGCCTGGGGAGCCGACTCCTTCAGCGCTATCTAGCGTGATGCGCCTACGCCCGGGAGGAATCGCTTCCCGGACCTTGGGTGTGGTGCGCGCGGACCTCAGTCCGGGCGTTTTGGTTTCGACGCACTCCTTCGTGATCGACAGGGGTGTCCACCACAGGAGGCGGCGAAGGAGGACGGGAGCCAGAATTGCCCGCCCCGCAGGTACTGGCGGGCATG
Organism: Nonomuraea sp. B19D2; assembly: GCF_040137845.1. Lineage (NCBI taxonomy): Bacteria > Bacillati > Actinomycetota > Actinomycetes > Streptosporangiales > Streptosporangiaceae > Nonomuraea > Nonomuraea sp. B19D2. The sequence continues at coordinate 11,665 of NZ_JBEFAK010000031.1, forward strand.
GCCGGAGAACTCCTTGCTCCTTCCACGCGTCGATCGCCCCTCGGGACCGCTCCACTTCGCCAGCGGGGCACCGTCCTTGTCCCCGCACGTCGAGCCGGTGCGCGAGGTCCAGGTAGATGTCCGGGTCGGGGCGGGCCTCGCCTCCGCGTGCGGCATGCGTCCTCCCGCGAGTCGTCCGGTCCCGGACGCATGCCCCGCGTTCAAGGAGTCAGTCGCGATCCTCGCGGATGACCTCGCCGTGCACCACCCGTCCGCCGCGCGGCGCTGCGGCGTCCTGGACGGGCGGGAAGAGATGCGAGTACGGGGAGCTCGCGGCCAGCTTCTTGACCCGGCGGTCGAAGAACCAGACGCCCAGGCGGCGCATCAGGGGCCGGGTGAACGGCAGCACGCACAGGAACCCGAACACGTCGGTGAAGAACCCCGGCGTCAGCAGCAGCGCGCCGCCCACCAGGACCAGGCCGGCGTCGGCCAGCTCACGGTCGGGCATCCGGCCGGAGCGCAGCGCCTCCTGCAGCGCTTGCCAGGCCCTGCGCCCCTCACGGCGCACCAGCCACGCGCCGAGCAGGCTGTCGGCGATGAGCAGGGCCACGGTCGCGGGGCCGCCGATGACCGAGCCGACCTGGATGAGCAGCCAGATCTCCAGGACGGGGACGACCAGGAAGGCCAGGAAGAGCAGGAGCCGCATCGTTTCCTCGATTCCGCACACGCGCGCTACAGCAGGAACAACGCCCGGCGGGCGGAAAGCGTTCCGCCCCGCCTGAGACCTCGCTCAGCTACGGCCACCGCCGCGCAGCCGCTTGGGCAGGCCGGTGACGCCCCACATGCCGATGCGCCACAACGCCTCCGACATGACCTTGCCGCTCATCTTGCTCTTACCGACCGTGCGCTCCACGAACGTGATCGGCACCTCCACCACCCGCAGCCCGTGCTTGGAGGTGCGCAGCGTCAGGTCGACCTGGAAGCAGTAGCCCTGCGACTCGACGCCCGACAGGCCCACCTTCTCCAGGGTGGCGGCGCGGTAGGCGCGGAACCCGGCGGTCGCGTCGCGTACGGGCAGGCCGAGCATGACCCGGGTGTAGAGGTTGGCGCTCTTGGACAGCAGCTCACGCCGGTGGGGCCAGTTGACCACCTTGCCGCCGGGCACGTAACGCGAGCCGATCGCCAGGTCGGCGCCGTCGGCCAGCGCCTCCAGCAGCTTGGGCAGCTCCTCGGGCTGGTGCGAGCCGTCGGCGTCCATCTCGACCAGGACGTCGTAGCCCTCCCTCAGCCCCCAGCGGAACCCCGCGATGTAGGCGGCGCCGAGGCCCTGCTTGGCCTCCCTGTGCAGGACGTGCACATGATCGTCGGCGGCGGCCAGCCCGTCGGCGACCTCGCCGGTGCCGTCGGGGCTGTTGTCGTCGGCCACGAGCACGTGGGCGTCCGGCACCGCGGCCCGGACCCGCTCGACGATCATGGGCAGATTGTCGCGCTCGTTGTAGGTGGGCACGACGACGAGCACCCGGCCGAGAGTCTCCATCATCAGTCGTTCCTCATCCGATCGCCTCGCCGCCTGCCACGCCACGCGGCGACTCCTGCCGCCGCCGCTCCCATCACCATCAATGCCCACTCAGGAGCCGCGCCCACTCTCGTGGCGATCGTTTCCTGGGTGCGTACGGGCACCTTGACCACGTTCATGTCCGCGACCAGTTCGCGGGTCCGCCAGGAGACCTTACCGTCAGGTCTGATGTAGGCGGAGATCCCCGTGGTGGCGGCGGCCACCACGGCCCTGTTGTGCTCGACGGCGCGCAGCTTGTACATGGCCAGCTGCTGCGGCGGCAGGTTGGACAGGGCGTAGGTGGCGTTGTTGGCCTGCATCACCAGAGGGGTGCCGCCGGCGCGTACGGTGCCGCGCACCGTCTCGTCGTAGGCGACCTCGTAGCAGTTGACCGCGCCGATCGTGACCGGCCCCATCTTCAGGTCGCCCGGCTTGTCCCCCGCGACCGACTGCCTGCCGACCAGGTTCGCCCGCTGCCACAGGGCCAGCACGATGTCCTTGAACGGCGTGTACTCCCCGAACGGGACCAGGTGCTGCTTGTCGTAGTAGGCGCCGGGCCCGTTCTTCGGTTCCCACACGAGGCTGCGGGTGGCGCGGTTCTCCTCGCCGATCGCGACCACGGCGCCGATCAGCGTGGGCACGCCGACGTCCTGGACGGAGTCCTGGATGATCTGGCGGGCGTACGGATCGCGGTAGGGGTCGATGTCGGTGGAGTTCTCGGGGAGGGCGACCAGGTCGGGCTTGGGGAGCTTTCCCTCGCGTACGGCCTGGGCCAGGCGTTTCGTCTCGTTGGCATGATTTCTCAGGACAACGGCGGGTTCGTCACCCAGGAAACCCATGCCCCTTCCCGGGACGTTGCCCTGGACGATGCCGATGTTGACGGTGCGTCCCTCATCGCCGGGTCTGGGGATCGCCAGGGTCAGCACCGGCACGGCCAGCGCCAGCGCCACGGGCACGGCCCTGCGCCACTCTGCCCTGGACCTTGGGCCGGCTTCGGGCCTGGCCTCGGCTTCGGGTCTGACCAGGGCGGCGTGGGCCAGCAGGGCGCCGCACAGGGCGACGGCGAACGACACCAGCGGCGCGCCGCCCAGCGCGGCGTACTCGGTGAACAGCGACTCGCTCTGGGTGAAGGCCACCCGCGCCCAGGGGAACCCGCCGATGGGCACCAGGCCGCGCGCCCACTCCATGGCCACCCACAGCCCGCCGAACCACAACGGCCAGGCCCGCAGCCTGAACACCAGCGCGGCCAGCGCGGCCATGGCGGCGTAGAACACGCTCTCCGTGCCGACTAGCATGACCCAGACGTCGTCGCCGATGGCCCGTACCCAGGCGAGGGTGGGCAACAGGAACACCACGGCCGTCAGATAACCGAGCCAGGCGACCCTCCTGGGCCTGGCGCCGTAGAGGGACGCGACGATCAGGGCGATGCCGAGTGGGGCGCACAGCCACCAGTCGAGCGGGGGGAAGGCGGTGTAGAGCGCCAACCCACCGGCCACGCCGGCTGCCACGCGTGCGAGCAGCACCCACCGCCCCTCACTGCGCCCGCCCCGCGCGGACGCGGTGGTCGGCGCGGACGCGGCCGTTGACGCGGATGTCGGCACAGAGGCGGACGTTGGCGCGGACGTGGCCTCGGGCGCAAGCGCCGATGCGGCGCCGGACGGTGGCTCGGGCTCCGAAATCACGACGCCCACAGCCCCCTCAGCCCCGTCCACGGCGCGCCCGCCCTGCTCGCCCACGGGCGCGGCATCGGACGCGGCGGATGCGGATGCGGCGGATGCGGATGTGGCCTCGGGCGCGAGGACGGCATCCGTCGCGGGCACAGCGTCAGCCGCGGCTGCTGCGGAGGATGCGGGTGCGGGTGCTGGTGCGGCGTCAGTGAGCGGCGCGACATCGGACGTGACAACCGCGGGCGTGACGTCGGACGTGACAGACGCGGGCGTGGCGTCAGCAGGGAGCGCCGCCTCAGGCGTGGACGGTCCCTTGCCACCGGTCGAAGGCGGGCCGTCGGGGAGCGCTCCGTCCGGAGGCGCCTGCGGCGCAGCGGCGGCGGGCGGAGGTGGCGCGTCGGCATGCGGCGAGTCGCGCCCGGGAATGGGCGGTAGGTTCGTTCTTTCCTGAACCACTCCGGGGTCTCCTCCGCCGAATCGCATGCCTGCTTGCGAAAACGCTACCGCCCCGCGGGCGCGCTCAGGCCAGCACGGCACGAGAAGATCGAAAGAATCGGCGTTTCATGGAAACGCGGCAGGGTGATCCCGCGGCCGACGGGACCACCCGGCGCACATGTCGGTCCTGCGCACGAGAGCGGGAAGAGGGCCCGGAAACCCTTCGGACCGGACCCGTCTCGTCGGCGGCGAGCTCGGAATTCCGTTGTCTACTGGGCTCCCGGACCCGTCCCGGGTCCAACCCCCCGCCCGGTTGGGGTGCCCCGACTCGACGGACCGACGGCCCTGCACCTGGCTGTGTGGACGAAGCCACGCTCCGTCACGGACGCAGGATCCGGCGATGTCAGAGACGGCCAACCGGCCAAGTCCCGTGCTGGACTGCGCAGCAAACTACCGACTCCACCTCAGATGTCAACCGTGTCCCGATCAGCAGAAACATCAAGTTTTCGCAGGTAGGACATGGCACGGAAGCCGATCAAAGCTCATTTGCGTGCTGGTGAGCGGCTTGGCAGGCCGCTCAGGGCCTGCGACAGGGGCTGCCCGTGCACCACTCCGAGCCGTTGCGTGGCACGGGTGAGAGCAACATACAGGTCGCTCGGCCCTCGTGGCGACTGGGCGGCGATGCGGTCGGGTTCGGCCACGATCACCGAGTCGAACTCCAGCCCCTTCGCGTCGGCCACCGCCAGCACGGCCACCGGCGCGTCGAGAGCCGCCGCCGCCCCGGTCCGCCCCGAGCCCGAGGAGTTGCCCGAGCCGGGCGTCACCACCACGGCGCCTTCCACCGTGGCGGCCACCTCGGCGCCCAGCGACTCCAGCAGCGCGTCCGGCACCACCACGGCGACCTTGCCGCCCTCCCCCACCTCCGCCTTGGCCAGCTCCGGCAGCGCCGGCAGCGGCGCCGACCACGGCTCCACGCCCGCTTCACGCACAGAGGTCGGAGCCTGCAGCAAGGGGTCGATGGTGGCCAGGACGCGGGCGGCCACCGCCATCAGCTCCACCGGCGTGCGGTAGTTGACGGTGAGCCGCTCCTGGCGCCACCGCCCGGCCACGTACGGGTCGAGGACCTGCTCCCACGACCGCGCCCCGGCGGCCGACCCGGTCTGCGCGATGTCCCCGACGATGGTCATCGACCGCGTCGGGCACCGCCGCATGACCGCCCGCCACGCCATCGGCGACAGCTCCTGCGCCTCGTCCACGATCACGTGCCCGTAGGCCCATGTCCGGTCGGCCGCGGCGCGTTCGGCGGTGGTGAGGTAGGGGCCCGCGTCACGCTGGCGCTCGGCCAGGCGCTCGGCCTCCATGATGTCGGACAACCCGGTCAGCTCCAGGACCTCGCGGGCGTAAGCGAGTTCGGCCTCGCGCTCGTGCTCCTCGGCCTGCCTGGCGGCGGCCAGCTCCTCCTCGGCCTGCATCGCGGTGGCGCGCAGCACCTGCTCGTCGATGTCGCCGAGCAGATCGGCGGCCTCGTCCAGCAGCGGCACGTCCGACTCGGTCCACTCCCCGCCGTCGCGCCGCAGCAGCGCGCGCTCCTCCGGGCTCAGCGCCGAGGCCGCGTACCCGAGCCGTTCCGGGGAGCCGTACAGGCCGAGCAGGAGCCGCTGCGGCGTCAGGTACGGCCACAGCCGGTTGAGCGCGGACTTGACCGCCGGCTCGGTACGCAGCTCCTCGCGCAGGTCGGCCAGCTCCTCCTCGTCGATGAGCCCCTTGCCGATCTTGCGGGCCTGCTGCCTGGCCAGGGCGTTCAGCAGCGAGCGCACGAACACGGCCCGCGCCTGGTTGTGCGGGCGGCGGGAACGCGTGGCCTTGTTCCTGGCGGCGTCGAGCATGGACCGGTCGATGGTGAGCGTGATGCGCCCGATGGTGAGCTCGACCGGTTTGCGCGGCACCCGCTGCCGGTCGCGCACGGCCTTCGCGATCACCTCGGCCATGCGTATGTCGCCCTTGATCGCGGCCACCTCGGGCCGTTCCCTGGCGGTGGCGGTCACGCCCGGATAGAGCTCCCCGACGGTGGACAGCAGCACGTCGGTCTCGCCCAGCGAGGGCAGGACCTGCTCGATGTAGCGCAGGAAGGTCAGGTTGGGCCCGAGGATGAGCACGCCGCGGCGCTCGAGGCGTTCGCGGTGGGTGTAGAGCAGGTACGCGGCGCGGTGCAGGGCCACGACGGTCTTGCCGGTGCCGGGGCCGCCCTGCACGACCAGCACGCCGTTCAGGTCGCTGCGGATGACGCGGTCCTGCTCGGCCTGGATGGTGGCGACGATGTCGCGCATGCGGCCCGTGCGCCGCTCGTCGAGCGCGGCCAGCAGCGCGGCCTCGCCGTTGAGCGTGGCGCGGTCGTCGTCGGTCAGCGAGTCGAGGTCGAGCAGGTCGTCGTCGACGCCGACCACGGTGCGACCCTTGGTCTGCAGGTGGCGGCGCCTGGTCACGCCCATCGGGGCGGCCGGTGTGGCGCGGTAGAACGGCTGCGCGACCGGCGCCCGCCAGTCGATGAGCAGCCGCAGCTGCTCGTCGTCGGTCATGCCGATCTTGCCGATGTACAGCCGGCCCTCGTCAACGTGATCAAGACGACCGAAAACCAGGCCGCGCTCGACCGCCCACAGCCGCGCGAGCCTGGAGGCGTACATGTCGGCGAACGTGTCGCGTTCTGACCTGTTCTGCATCGTGCCGACGGCCCCCGCGGCCAGCACCTCTTTGAGCTGCCGCTGGGTACGCTCGCGCAGCTCGTCGAGGCGGTCGTAGAGTCGGGTGACGTAAGCCTGCTCCCTGGCGAGCTCTGTTTGACGAGTTGCCGCCTGACCATTATTGTGGTTAATGGGACACTCCGGGCCATTCTGCTTGTTGTTACGACAAACGACGACATTAGCATGCCTGTTGAGGCACTCCCATCGCTTTCCTCTTCATCCCCTCCTGTTACGTCTTGGTGTCACCCCTTGACCGTTACAAGCCGACTCCTTATGTTCCGAGTTAGGAAACTTTCCTAACTCGCGAGCAAGGAGATCCGACGGTGAGCGGTCCGGTCCCGGGGACACCTAGTCTGCTACGCGCCATCAATGATCGCGCCGCCCTGCAGGCCCTCCTCGAACGCGGCCCGCTGACCCGCCCCGAGATCGGCACCCTCACCGGACTGTCCAAGCCGACAGCATCTCAACTGCTCTCCCGGCTGCAGGAGGCGGGGCTGGTGGTGCTCGACGGCATCAGGGAGGGCCTGCCCGGGCGCACGGCCGAGGTCTACCGCATCAACCCGGCGGCGGCGTACGTGGCCGCGCTCGACGTCACGCCGGACCGGATCGAGGCCAAGGTGGCCGACATCACCGGCGCGATCGTCGGCGAGCACACGCTGCCGACCCCGCGCCGGCCCCACGGTGAGCTCGTGGACCGCCTCGACGCCGCCCTGCGGGGCGCGAACCCGCCGGACAAGCTGCGCAGGGTCGTGATCGGCGTGCAGGCCGCGATCGACCCGTCCACCGGCAGGCTCGGGTACGCCGCCGCCAAGGACGTGCCCGGCTGGCAGATCCCCGACCTGGTGCCCACCCTCAGCGCGGGCCTGGGCGTGCCGGTGGACGTGGAGAACAACGTCAACCTCGTCGCGCAGGCCGAGCAGGCGCACGGCGCCGCCCAGGACCATCAGGACTTCGTGCTGCTCTGGGCCGACGAGGGCATCGGCGCGGCCATCGTGCTGGGCGGGCGCATGCACAGGGGCGCCACGGGCGGCGCGGGCGAGGTGGGCTACATGCCGACCCCGGGCGCGCCCACGGCCTGCGAGGCGGGCCGCTACGCCAACCACGGCTACCAGGCGCTCACCGGCGGCCCGGCCGTGCTGAAGCTGCTGCGCTCGTACGGCGTGCGCGGCGCCGACTTCCGGCACGCCGTCGCCAACGCGGTCAAGGCGGCCGGGGGCAAGGGGCAGAAGGCCGACGACGCCAGGGCCGGGCTGCGCGACATCGCCGCCCGCCTGGCCGTGGGCCTGGCCGCCGTCACCTCCGTGGTCGATCCCGGGCTGATCGTGCTGACCGGCGGCATCGTGCTGTCGGGCGGCGAGCCCCTGCGCGAGCTGGTCGAGCACGAGCTGCACGCGCTCACCATCCCGCAACCCCGAGTCCGCCTGTCGAGCGTGGAAGGCAACCCGGTCCTGGCCGGCGCCCTGCACCTCGCCCTCGGCACCGTACGCGACGAGGTCTTCAGCTCAACTGTTCCGACATGATCCACGGCAGGAGGCACCCCCGTGCGCTTCGTCCCTCTGGCGGTCGCCGCGGCTCTCGCTCTAACCGCGTGCACTCCACAGCGTGCAGTGGAACCTCACCATGGCCGCCACGCCGCCGGTGACCGCACCGGGTGATCACCGTGTTCTTCTTCGCCCAGCGAGTGTTCATCGAGGGCGTGACTTTGACGGGAGTGAAGGGTTCGGAGCTGTTGGTGTTTGAGTGTGCATGAAGGTGCATGATGTGACTCTGGTCACGTCATCGCCGGAGTGTGGACTCGATGGCATGTGGCGCGCAGCGGTTGCTCCTCCTCTCGCGTGGCGCTGTCGCGCCGGTGAACGCTCTGCACGGATTCCGCCTCAGCCCGTGGGGCTGCGTTGCGCATTTGCCGAGACTTGTCGCGCGTATGTTCTATCCGACAGGGTCAACTCTTGGTATCGTTACGGCCACGCAACGTGAAACTCGGGAAGGGTGAGTGCCAGTCATGCCCGCGTGCCCGTTCGACCGCGATCCACAGGCACCGACCGCGTGGTGCCCTCGCCGGTCGGCCATGGACCGCGCTGGCATCGTGGCGGAGGTCGGTGAGCATGGCTGAGTTGCGTACGATCGCCCCTGCCTTCGTGGTGTCCGGTCCGTCCGGTGTCGCTGTCCGCGACCGGCTCAAGCACCTCACCGCCGCAGATGACGAGGTGTTGCGCCTGGTCGGTGCGCATCTGGGCGCGCTGGCCTCGGCCGACCTGAAAACCAGGTGCGCTGACGGGCTGGGTCACTCCGCCGACGCCTGGGCAGCGCGTAAGCGTGAGTTGACCCCGTTGTCGTCGGCGCGCTGGGCCGGGGCCATCACCAAAGCGTCCCACGATCAGTGGGCGCTGGCCCGCCGCTGCCAGGCCGACCACATCCGCGACCTCCAGTCCGCCATCGCCACGATCACCCGTCGGCTGTCGCTGCCTATCGGGAAGAAGGGAACCGGCAAGGAGCCGGGCGGCTACCGCTCAGAGCAGGAATGGTTCGCCAAATCCCGCCGCCTGCACCTCCTGCACGACCGGCTGAAGCGGCTGCAGGCTGACCAGCGGGCCGGGCGGGTCCGTGTGGTGCGGGGCGGCAAACGGCTCGCCCGTACCCGCCATCACCTGGACGCTGCGGGGCTCACCGAGGCCGGATGGCGGCAGCGGTGGGAGGCCGCACGCTGGTTCCTGGCCGCCGACGGCGAGTCCGGCAAACGCTACGGCAACGAGACCATCCGCATCACCCCCGACGGGCAGGTGTCGATCAAGCTACCGGTGCCGCTGGCGCATCTGGCGAACGCGCCGCACGGCCGCTACGTGCTCGCCGCCCGGGTGCGTTTCGCCCACCGGGGCAGCGAATGGGCCGATCGGATCGAGGCCAACCGGGCCGTGGCCTACCGCATCCACCTGGACACGGCGCGCGGGCGCTGGTACATCACCGCCTCCTGGCAGATCCCACCGGCCCCGACCGTACCCCTCTCGGCTGCGCTTGCCGCAGGAGTGATCGGTGTGGACACCAACGCCGACCACCTGGCCGCCTGGCATCTGGACGTGCACGGCAACCCGATCGGCAACCTCCGCCGCTTCTCCTACGACCTGTCCGGCAACGCCGAGCACCGTGACGCCCAGGTCCGCCACGCCCTGACCCGGCTGCTGCACTGGGCAAGGGCCTGCGGCGTGAAGGCCATCGCCATCGAAGACCTCGACTTTCAGACCGAGAAGACCCGGGAGAAGCACGGACGCCGCAAACGCTTCCGAAAGCTTATCTCCGGCATGCCCACCAGCAAGCTACGCGCCCGGCTCACCTCGATGGCCGACGCCACCGGGATCGCGATCATCGCCGCCGACCCGGCCTACACCTCCAAGTGGGGCGCCCAGCACTGGCAAAAGCCCCTCACCACCACGAAACGCACGACCACCCGCCACGACGCAGCCGCCGTGGCGATCGGCAGACGCGCCCAAGGGCACCCGATCCGGCGTCGGACGGCACCGCCCCCTGCCCACCGGAGCGATGAGCAGAGGCATCGGACCATCCAGGCCGGAACGAACGCCCGCGGGCGTGAGGGACCCCGCCCCCGCATCCCCGGACCACGGACACGATCCGTGCCGCCCGGACGCGACACGAACGCGGGCGACCAGAACGCTCAACACCGTTCGGAGCATTCGGCTGAGCATGTACAACTCATGCTCAGTCCTTAGGAACGGTCCACCCTTAGCCCGGCTGAAAGCCGATCGCCATGTTGCACAGCCCGATCGCCCGGTGCCCGGCGTCGAGGAGGGCGCGGGTGACGATGCCGACGGGTTCGTGAAGTCCACGATCCACGCCTGCGGCGCGAGCTCGCGTACCACCGAGGCGATCTCCAGCACGACCGGCACCGTGCGCAGCGCCTTGGCCAGCCCGCCCGCGCCCGTCATCCCCTGCCCCACGCAGCCGCAGCGCAGCGGCAGCGTCTCGTCCACCTCCCGGGCCGCCTGCCCGCCCACCCTGAGCTGGAAGAGCACTGCCCGGGCCCCCGCGACCCTCTCCTCGACCGAGGACGTGGCCAGCACCCGCGCCGGGTGGCCCGCGTGCGCCGCGACACGCCCGCCACCAGCTCCAGGCGCGCCGCGTCGGGATCTTTCAGGGCGATGCGGAGGAGGCGTTGTGGTACGCGGCCCGCGCCGAGGACGGCCGGGGCGCGCCGACCGCGCTGACCGGCCTGATCACCTCCCACTTCGGCACGGCGACGGTCGGGGAGCTCGTGCTGGAGGTGCACTTCGGCCGCCTGGCCGAGGAACGCCTGCACGAGCTCTCGCCGGGCGTGCTCGCCGTGGCCGCGGACGGGGACGCCGTGGCCAGGTCGCTGGTGGAGCGGCAGGCGGAGGAGGTGACGGTGCTGGCCGAGGTGTGCCTCCGCCGCCTCGGCCTGCTGGAGACTCCGGCGGAGGTGGTGCTGGGCGGTGGCATGCTGACGGCCCGGGATCCGCTGCTGATGTCGCTGCTGGACGCGGCGTTCGCGGTACGGGCCCCGCGGGCCAAGCTGGTGCTGGCCGACGTGCCCCCGGTCGTGGGTGCGGCGCTGCTCGGCCTGGAGCACCTCGGGGCCGCGGAGGCCGCCAGGACGCGCCTGCGCGCCCACTACTCGCCGACCGGGGGCTGAGCCCTTTTCTCCGGGGCCTCAACCGGTGGCGGTGGTCCGGAGCAGCAGCTGGACCAGGGCGGCGATCGAGAATCCGAAAGGCCCCGTCCGTGTCTTGACCTCGAATAGCCCGGACCTGTGTCTGACTACCGTGACGTCTGCCGATCGGCGCACTTCACTCCACGACCGTTGATTATGCGAGTGATTATGCGAGGTCGCCAGTCTCGCCGGGGCGCGAGGTGCTGGTGCGCAGCGCGCGTTTGCCGGCCACCGTGCGATGGTGCTGGAAGACGTCGGGGGGCTGCCAGTGCACGTTGGTGGCCCAGTTCAGGCGTTCGAACAGGCTGATGAGTGCGGCTGAGGGGTCGATCTGGCGAGGGCCGCGGCCGTGCCGGGCGCAGTTGGGCTGGCTGTGGTGGCCGTTGTGCCAGCTTTCCCCGAAGGACAGCAGGGCCAGCGGCCACAGGTCGGTGGAGCGGTCGTGGCGGCGGGTTGTGTGCGGCCGCTCACCGATCACGTGGCACAGGGAGTTGACGCTCCAGGTCACGTGCTGCAGCAGGGCGACGCGGACCAGGCCGGCCCAGATGAACGCGGTCAGCCCACCGTACAGACCGCCGCTGATCGCCCAGCCCGCCGCGAACGGCAGGAGCAGAGAGGCGGCGCACAAGGCGGGGAAGGCGCGCGAGATCCGCAGCATGACCGGATCGTTGCGCAGCAGGTCGGGGGCATACCGTGCGGCCGAGGTGGGCTCGCTGGAAAACAGCCAGCCCACGTGGGCGTGGGCCAGGCCGCGCAGCTGCCCGCCAAGACCGGTGCCGTAGCGGTAGGGGGAGTGCGGGTCGCCCGGCTGGTCGGTGAAGGCGTGGTGGCGGCGGTGGACGGCCACCCAGTCGATCAGGTTGCCCTGGAAGCTCATCGACCCGGCCACGGCCAGGACGACGCGTAGCCACGGGCGGGCGGTGAAGGAGCGGTGGGTCAGCAGCCGGTGGAAGCCGACCGTCACCCCCAGCCCGGTCACGATGTAGAAGACGGCGGCCAGCAGCAGGTCGGTGAGGGTGATCCCGCTTCCCCACGCCAGCCAGATTCCGGCGCCCAGCGCGATGAACGGCACGAGCACGATCGTGGCCGTCAGTGCCTCCTGCCCGGCATGGACACTGAGGCGCTGCTGGGCGTGCGGGAACGGAGATCGCCCGTCGTATGCCGGTGCCGGGGCCTGGGCGCGCACCCCGGTCACGCCACCATCGGCAGGCTGCGGTCCAGGCCGGTGATGTGCAGCAGCCGGGTCATGAACGGGCGGGGCGCGGTCAGGGCCAAGGTGATGCCCATCGGCCGGGCGCGGTGCTGGATGCCGACCAGGACGGCCAGGCCGCCGGCGTCGCAGAACGACACCTGCGACAGGTCGAGGATGAGCAGGCTCGTGCTGTAGTGCAGCGTGCTCATCAGCTGCTGGCGAAGCGCTGCGCTGGTGAAGATGTCGATCTCGCCGGACAGATGAACGGTGGTCGGACTTGATGGGCTGGCCACGCCGAGTGGCGCGGTGTCGATGACGGTCATGGAATGTCTCCTTTGTGGAGAAGCTGAAATGGATGAGATCCCTGCCGACCGGAAACCCGTTCGCCGACAGAACGGGCGGCCCTGGAACCGTTCGATCCGGTCGGCGGACGGCACGCGGGTCACGCCGGCGCTGATAGCCGTCTGGTGGAGGAGGGCGCCTCCTGGTCGGTGACCGACCCACCCTCGTCCTCCCAGCAGGCCAAGCTGTCGGCGGCCGTCCCGCGCAGAGGCGGAGCGGGGTCGGGCGGCAAGCGCGCGACGGTGAGAATGTCGTCGAGGCTCAAGCCTGCGGTGTCCTGAGCGGTGAGCTTGAGCATGGCCTCAGCAGGACCGGCCGCGGTGCCAGGCGGGATGACCAGTAGGACGACCGGCTCGCCGGCCGCGAAGATGAGAGTGATCAGGCGCGGGTCGGTGTGGCGGAACCATCCGATGCGGACCTGACGCCCGCGTGCCGGGATGCGGTGCGGGATGCTCTGCCACGCGTCGCGATGCAGGCCGATGCGGAGTGTGACTCGATCAAGCAGCCGGTCGACGGCGGCGATGAGGCCGGGCAGTTCGGCGGCCGCGTCGCGGGAGTAGGGCCACCAGGCCCCGTCCACCACGGCTCGCCGGTCCAGCACCGGGTGGAGGCTGAGCCGTAGCGCAGAATCGACCCGAGGGATCGCGGACGAGGTGGAGCTGAGCGGTGTGCGTTGAGAAAGAAGCGTCGGCGTCATGGTCGCCTGACCTGTCCGGGCCCCCGAATGGGGCCGGTGGTGGTTCGCCGGGGGCGACGCAGACCTGAATGCCAACGCTCGAAAAGTCCTCGGTGTCTTCACTCTATCTCGTACTTCCGGAATTCCCTAATTCCGGAAGTAGAATGTGTGGGTGACTTCCGGAAACACGCCCGCAGAGATCACAGAACCGGCCGGAGCAGCTTCCAGAAACACACGCCGGTCGCGCGCCGCCCCGCTCCCCGCCCTCCACGCCGCCGTCCTGGCCGACTACACCACCGCGCTCGAGCACGCCCCGCTGGCCGACTCCACCAAGATCAAGTACGTCTCCCGGTTGCGCGGTTACCTGGCCTGGCTGGCCGACCAAGCCGACACCGGCGCCCTGGACGCCGACCCGCTCAGCGACCCGGTCGCGGCCACCGGCGCGGTAGACGACTTCCGCCGCCATCTGAAAAACGGCCGCCGCGCCCCCAACACCATCGACACCTACCTGTCGGCCATCGACGACTTCTACACCCGCCGCGGCCTCGGCAAACCCCACGCCCGCCGCGAACGCGACACCCGCCGCACCGCACCCCGCGCCCTGGACGCCAGGCGCACCCGCCGCTACATCCGCCACGTCCAGCTCACCGCATCCCCGCGCGACAAGGCCATCGCCCTGCTGCCCTACTACGCGGGCCTGCGCATCTCCGAAGTCGTCGGCCTCGACCTTGCCGACGTACGCCTGTCGGCCCGCAAAGGCGAACTCCGCATCCGCGGAAAAGGCCGCGACGGCGGCAAGATCCGCCTACTGCCCGTCCACCCCGACCTGCGCCAGGCCCTGACCGACTGGCTGGAGGTGCGCTCGGCCTGGAAAGGCGCCGCCACCCACACCGCGGTGTTCCTCAACCACCGCGGCGGCCGACTGAGCGACCGCGCCGCCCGCGACATCATCACCGGTCTCGGTGACGCCATCGGCCTGGGCGACGACCCCACCGAGTCCTTCAGCCCGCACGTCCTGCGCCACACCTTCGCCACCCAGCTCCTCCGCGACGGGAAAGACCCCATCCTGGTCGCCGAACTCCTCGGCCACGGCTCATTGGACACCACCCGCCGCTACGCCCTGCCGACCGAAGCCGACAAGGAAGCCGCTTTGAACGCCCTCATCACCGACCACTGACCAGAGCAACAAACCAGGTCGGGAGCGGGTGACGCGATTGTCACTCCCGTAGCCCAGCCCGACTGGAGGGCGCCGCGTCCGCGCCGCAGGAGGCGAATGTGGCGGGCAGCCGCCTACAGCGTTCGCCGCTGGGCAGGGGCCCCTTACGGATTCTGGCGAAAGGAGACGGCCGTGCCGGAGAATGTCGCACTGATCATTCGATTCCACCTGATGGGCGGCGAAGACGTCTCCGTGATCAGCGGGGACTTCGACGGAGAGCCAGAGGCGGTGGCGGCGATCGCTCGTGCTGTGGACGAGCGGCGCAGCCTGGTGTTGATACGGGCGAGATATGATCGCGAGGCCGACGTGAACGGCATTGTCATCAACCTCGCCAACGTGGTGTCGGCGCGTGTGTCGAAGACAGACAGCGCCGAGGCGGGACAGTACCTGTAGCGGCGGGCTGCCCCGACGCGCCCTGACATTGGCCAGCCGGACGGTGTCCTCGGCGAACCTCTCACCGGTGCCCGAGCGTCGTCCGGCTGCGGTCCGCTGGCCAGCCCTTCTTCCAGGCGGGGCGGGCACCGCCCCGTTCAGGCGTACTTGGTCTGCCACCCTCGAAGGTCTCGCCTCCGCGCGAGCTCGCGGGGGGTCGGTGGCCGACCGCGAGCGCTAGACACCGATGGAATCGAGATGGCCCGAGCGCTGTACGAGATGAAGGGCCAAGACGGCAAGCGAACGTACACCGTCCAGCAGATCACGGACCGACTCGGCGTCGGCCGCGCCACCATTTACCGGAACCTCGACGCCGACGACACGCAAGGGCCCGGCAGCGCCGAACCGGCAAGCCTCGCTCGACCTGGGAGTTCAGAGCTGAGCACGATTGTGGTACCCGGCCTTGGGGAACATCTGTAGAGCGGTTATCGGCAGGATTGATCTTGAACGGTGGAGCACGCCGGTGAGGACGTAACCGCCGAGCTCCTTCGCTGTTCTGGCGACCGGTCAGTGGCCGGAAGCGCCAACGGGTGAACATGCACTGGTCGTCGCCTGCACCGAGGCTGAAGGGCAGGACGACGCGGTCGAGGGGAAGCTCTGATCGGGGCGTGGACAGCGTGGGACGGCATGCTGCGCATGGCGTCATGGGCCGCTCCGGCGGCTTTCCGGGTGACGTTGCGCGGAGGCGGTGATCGGCGTCGGTGCAGGAAGAGGGAGAGGTGAAACCGGCCATGGGCGAGGAGATCGTGGACCGATCGGAGGGTTTCGGCGAGCGCCTGCTCGGCCTGCTGCTGGACAGGGCGCGGTTGATGCCGCCGCAGCTGATCGCCCCGCTGGTCGCGGAGGAAGTGGCCAGGATCGGTGGCCGTGACGTCTCCATGCTGCTCCAGGACTATGCGCAGGAGCTGCTGGTGCCGCTTCCGGGCAGGAAGCTGCACGTGGGCCAGCCCGAGCCGATCGTCGGCTCCCCCGCCGGCCAGGCCTTCCTCCGCGCCGATGTCGTCGAGGTGCCGCAGGCCCGCGGCGTACGGATGTACCTGCCCCTGCTGGACGGAAGCGATCAGGTGGGGGTGATGGCCCTGACCCTGGATGCCGTCACCGACGACGACCGGCGCCTGCTACGCCGGCTCGCCGGCCTGGTCGCCGACATGCTGGTCACCAAGAACTCCTACACCGACCAGTTCTTCCTGACCCGGCGTCGGGAGCCGATGAGCGTGTCGGCGGAGATCCAATGGAGCCTGCTGCCGCCGCTGTCGATGTCCGTTCCGCAGATCGAGGTGGCCGGCATCCTGGAGCCCGCCTACCGCGTCGCAGGCGACAGCTTCGACTACGCCCTGAACGACAACATCCTGCACGTGGCCGTGATCGACGCGATGGGCCACGGCCTGGACGCCGCCTCGATGGCGACCATCGCCATCGGCGCCTACCGGCATGCCCGGCGCGTGTTCATCAGCCTGGCCGAGACGTACGCGTTCATGGACGATGCCATCTCCCGGCAGTTCGGGCCCGAGCACTTCGTCACGACGCAGCTGATGCAGGTGAACATCACCACCGGCGAGCTGGAGCTGGTCAACGCCGGTCACCCCGCGCCGCTGCTGATCCGCGATGGCCGGGTCGCGCAGCAACTGGAGAGCGCGACGACGCTGCCCGTCGGCTTCGGCGGTGAGGAGCCCCGGATCGCAGAGCACCTGTTGCAGCGGGGCGACAGGGTGCTGTGCTATACCGACGGCATCATCGAGGAGCACGTCGCCGGCGGGGAGCCCTTCGGTCAGGAACGCCTCATCCGCTGCGTCAACCGACTGGGAGAAGAGCCGCCGGAGGGGGTGCGGGCGGATCTGCGTCGGCTCTCCCACACGCTGAAGAGGGCACGGGGCGGGCACACCAGCGACGACGCCACCCTGTTCCTGATCGAGTGGCATGGGGGCGCCGCCGACCACCTCGCGGTTGTTGACTGAGCGCCTCGACGTCAACCGAGTCCGCACCGGCCGGCGCCGCCCACGCGGACGACAGCCCGCTTGCCATGAGAGCCGCGCTCGACGCCGTGCGCATCCACGGCGGTTACGGCTACTCCACCGAGTTCGACGTCGAACGCTACTTCCGTGACGCGCCGCTGATGATCGTGGGCGAAGGCACCAACGAGATCCAGCGCAACGTCATCGCCGCCCAGCTGGTCAAGCGCGGCGGCCTGGAGTGAACCGGTCAGGCGTCCGGGCCGGAGGGGGGCTCGGCGGCCACCTCGGGGGCGCGGTGCTCGTACGGGGTGCTCAGCACGACCGTCGTGCGGGTCGAGACGTTGGCCGAGGCGCGGATCTGCTGCAGCAGGTCCTCCAGCGCCGTCGGTGAGGCCACGCGGACCTTGAGGATGTAGCTCTCGTCGCCCGCCACGCTGTGGCACGCCTCGATGGCCGTCAGGTGGGCCAGCCGTTCGGGGGCGTCGTCGGGCGCGGCCGGGTCGATCGGTTTGATCGACACGAACGCGGTCAGCGGCAGCCCCACCGCGTCGTGGTCGATGATCGCGGCGTAGCCGCGCACGACCCCGCGCTTTTCCAGGCGGCGTACGCGCTGGTGCACCGCTGAGACCGAGAGCCCGGTCTCCCTGGCCAGGTCGGTGAAGCTCATGCGGCCGTCGCGGGCCAGCAGCGTGACGATCCGGCGGTCGATCTCCTCCATCGCCAAAAGGTTAGCCGGTCATGGTCACGACATGGTCCCGACGGGCGAGGCGCCCATGCGCATCGCATGCTCCATCAGCGTGACGAGCACCTCTCTGCCCGAATCGCACCTGCGGGCGTCGCAGTGGACGATGGGGATCTCCGGCTCCAGGCCGATCGCCGAACGCACCTCGCCCACGGTGAACTGCCGCGTGCCGTCGAAGCGGTTGAGCGCCACGATGAACGGCTGCTCACGCTTCTCGAAATAGTCGACGGCCGGGAAGCAGTCGTCGAGGCGGCGGGTGTCGGCCAGCACGACGGCGCCCAGCGCGCCCATGGCCAGCTCGTCCCACACGAACCAGAACCGTTCCTGCCCGGGTGTGCCGAACAGGTAGAGCATGTAGTCGTTCGCGATGGTGATGCGGCCGAAGTCCATGGCCACGGTGGTGGTGAGCTTCCGTTCGATCCCCGACAGGTCGTCGACGTGGGTCCCTAACTGGGTGAGTGCCTCTTCCGTGCGCAGCGGGCGGGTCTCGGAGACGGCGCCGACCATGGTGGTCTTGCCCGCACCGAAACCGCCGGCGATCAAGATCTTGATCGCCGTCGGCAGCCGCCAATGGTCAGAGTGACCGAATTCCATCCAGCACCGCCTGTACATCTCCCGCGCATGCACAACCCACCCCTGAGGTGCCGTGGTCAGTGGTACCTGTCAAGGAGTTGTCGAGAAGGTCGCTCCACATGCCTGGCATCGAAACACCCTAGCAACGCCACATTTTCCACTCAAGCCGCAATCATTTACAAGAAACTAAATGTCACGGTTTGTCGCTTAGCACACCCTTATTCGCCTGACTCACCGGCAATCTGTCAAGTGAGTCTGTCATGGAATCCGACACGCCCTTTAGCGTGCCGGGCCGTAGCCCGAAATGCCGATGAAACCGGCGTTGAATCCGATCTGTCTTCGCAGGTAGACGGCCGTGCGGGGGCTGCGTGCCCGTACCGGCTCGATGAGGACGGCCGTCTCACGCGCCAGCTCGGCCATCGCCTCGCTCACTTCGGCGCGGCTGACGCCGAGCGCCAGCACGTTCAGGTCGCCCCAGCTCATGTCCCTGCGGTACGAGGCCACGTCGCCGAGCAGGTGCAGGTAGCGCTGGACGCGGCGGCTGACCGCCCGCAGCTCCTCCAGATTGGCCTTGGCCCAGTCGTCGGCCGTGTAGATCCAGTGCGACACGTCCACGAAGCATGAGCCGCGGCTGTCGGCGTTGTCGAGGTAGCCGCCCAGCGTGGGGACGGCGCGCGTGTCGCGCCACACCCACGCCCTGGCCATGCCCGCCAGCATCCTGGCGAGCTGGTCGCGCCAGAGCCACCGCAGGTCGTCGAACTCCTTGACGGTGGCCAGCTCGTCGCGCAGGTCGGCCAGGAACCGGGTGACCGCCGACCGGGGCACGGCGCCGTCGGCGACGGACAGGCATTCGCTGGTCAGGCGGCTCACCTGCGCACGGGTGGTCGCGGTGTGGTCCACGAGCCGGTCGACGGCCAGGACCCACAGGGCGGCCCGGTTGGCGACCTTGAGGCGCGCGGCGCTGGCCCAGGGGGCGCTGAAGGCCATGGAGAGGGTCAGTGTGCTGTAGTCGTCGGCGCTGAAGGCCGCCGCGGGGAACAGCCCGCTGTACATCTGGGCGCAGCGCCGCAGGTCTCTGCCGCACTCAGCGGCCAGCGCGCACGTCCTGCCGAGCTCGAACGCCTCGTCCAGCTCATGGTCGGGCATCCTAGGGCCGCTCGATGAGCTCGCGGATCATGGGCGACCGTCCCCCAATACCCCGGATATATACACCTGTTAGCGAATTGTTTCATGATCACGCGCTTCCGATCAAGGTATCAGCAGCGTGGCCGATCAGCCCGCTCCGATGGCTATGAACGACACGTCGTCGCCTCTGGCCCGGCACAGCGCCTCGGCGAGGCCGAGCCCGCGGCGCAGGCCGTCGTGCAGGCCGGCCATGACGGGCACGGCGGTCTCGTCGTTCACGGGGACGACGCTGGCGACGATCGCGGCGGTGCCGAGGCGGAGCAGGGCGGTGGCCAGGCCCAGCAGCTCGTCGGCGCCGACCGCCGCCATCTGGCCGATCTGCACCGGCTCGCGTGGCGGATCCGGCACCGGCTCGCCTGACTGACCGCGGGCGCCGGCTCGCCGGGCCGCGGACGCTAACTCGCCGGGCCGTAGGAGGCGAGCTTGGCGGCCAGCGCCACCCTGGAGCAGACCCCGAGCTTGGTGTAGATCTTGCCGATGTGGTACTCGACGGTCTTGACGCTGATCAGCAGCTCCCTGGCGATCTGCCGGTTCGTCAGGCCGCCGGCCACCAGCGTGGCGGTGCTGAGCTCCTGGGGCGTGAGCCCGAGCCGTACCGTGGCCGGTGGTTCCAGCCCGCATGCCTCCAACTCGTGCACGCAGCGGTCCGCGAGCGGGCGCGCACCCAGCCGTTCGAAGATGGCGCGGGCGGCGCCCAGCCGTTCCGCCGCCGCCCTGCGCCGGCCCGTGCGGCGCAGCAGCCTGCCGAGGTCGAGCAGCACGCGTGCCTCTTCCCGCCTCACCCGTACGGCCTTGCCCGTTCCCGGCCGCGCCACCGGTCCGGCGCGGCGGCTTTGCGGGAGCACCGCTCGTCCGGCGCTGTCGTGCGTCCGAGGGGAACGTGTCGCCCGCGCCCGAAGGGGTGGGCTCGGCGCCGAGGAGGGCCAGGGCCAGGTCCGCCTGCCGCTCGCCCATCGCGTGGCGCAGGCGGCGGGCCGTGGCGCGGGCGGCGACGGCGTGCGCGAGTGCCCGCTCGTGCTCGCCGCGAGCCGCCAGCGGCGCCACGCACGTCACCTCCAGGCACGGCAGCAGCCACCGCTGTCCGAGCGCCGCCGCCTCGGCGAGCGCCTGCTCCGCCCGGGCGGCGGCGGCGTCCCAGCGCGCCGTCTCGTGCTCGGCGACGGCGAGCAGCCCAGAGGCGAGCAGCCGGTGGTGCGGCAGTCCCGCCGTCGCGGTCCCGCTCACGACCTTCCTGAGCACCGTGCACGCCTCATCGGGGACGCCTTGCGCCAGGAGCCGGACGGCCGCCGCGAGGCCGTCGGGCGGAGCGCCGGGGCCGGATTGCGCGCCGGCACCGGGGCCGTACGACGTGCCGGCGCCGGGTGCCCCTCCCAGCGCCAGCACGTCGTACGGCCTGGCGACCGTGCCCTCTATGGGCTGCTCGATCGCCAGGCGGGCCCAGCTCGCCGCCGCGTCTCGGTCCCCCGTGACCAGGTGCAACCACGCGAGCTGCTCGGCCACGTCGGCGGCGAACCCGGGCTCCCTGTGCCGCCACGCCTCGGCCAGCAGCTCGGCCGCCTCTTCGAAGCGTCCCGAGGCCAGCGCGAGTCGCCCCAGCACGTACTGGCGCGCCGGGCGGGGATCGGCGTTGCGCGTGGTGGCGAGCTCGGCGGCGCGGAGCACATCGCCCCCGATGAGGACGTGTTCCAGCGCTGCCGTAAGCAGCTCGTCCCGGCGCGCGGCCGACTCCGTGAGCCGGCGGCCAGGTCGAGGTGGGCGGCGGCCTCGTGCCACTGCCCGTGTTGCGCGGCTTTGGCGGCGAAACTGGCCAGTTCCTCGGCCAGGGCTTCGTCGGGTCCGGCGGCCGCCGCCGCCCGGTGGCGCAGGGCCGTACCGATGTCGTCGACCACGCGGGCGGCCGCCAGGTGCAGCCGCGCTCTGACGCCCGCGCCGAGCCCGTCGTAGGCGGCCGCCCGCGCCAGCGGCTCGGGGAAGCCGACCAGACGGCCGGGCAGCTCCCGCAGCAGCCCGGCGTTCACCGCCTCTTCCAGCGCCTCCAGCGGCTCGTCCAGCCCGCCTGCGACAGCGGCCGCCACGTGCAGCGGGCAGCTCCCGTCCAGCACGGCGCACGCGGCGACGAGCCGGCCCGCGGCGGGGGTACAGGCATGGAGGCGGCGGGCGAAGGGCAGCGCGTACGTGCCCGGCGCGGGCAGCCGGACCTCGCGGTCGGCCAGTACCCGGACGGGTACGGTGGCCAGCAGGGCACGGGCGTGCAGCGGGTTGCCCAGAGTGTGGTCGCGCAACCGCGCAGCCGCCGGCTCGGTGAGGCCCCGCGCCCCGGGAGCCCCCGGCAGCACGTCGGATGCGGCGGTGTCGACGGTGTCGCGTGCTCCCGGCCTCGGGCCGGGAGCGGCGCCTGGGCCGCCCGGTGCCCGGTCACAGGCGTGTTCGGGCAGGTGGGCCGACAGCTCGGCCAGGTCGGCGGCGTTCAGCCCGGACAGCGTGATGCGCAGCGTCTCGTCGCCGGTCAGCAGCCGCCGCACCCCCTCGGGCAGCCACGGACCGGCCAGATCGCGGCAGGCGACCAGCGCGAGCACGCGTCCGGCCCGCACCGCCGCAACACGTAACCGAGGGCCCGCAGCGAGGCGGCGTCCGCCCACTGCGCGTCGTCGACCAGCACCACCAGCGGCCCCCGCGCCTGGAGTGCCTCGACGACGTCGCAGACCACCTGCCCGGCGGCGCACGGATCCTCCCCCGCCACCGCCGGCTCCCTCCCGGCCGCCGCAGGCTCCAGCCCCACCCGCAGGCCCAGTACGGCCGCCTCGTCCGTGAGCTGGCGCAGGACGCCGAGCCTGAGCCGCCGTTCGCTCTCCTCGCCGCTGGCGGCCAGCACCCGCACACCCGTGTCTCCCCGCAGCGCGCGGTGGATGAGCGCCGTCTTGCCGATGCCCTCCGGCCCCTCGACCACGACCCTCCTGGCGGGCCCTTCGCACGCCGCACGCAGCTCGGCGCGCAGCAGGGCGAGCTCCGCCGTCCTGCCGACGAACATGAGCACTCCCTCCGCCGCCCTCGCCATCCCAGAGCGAGGGCGGCGCAGTCTGATACACCGCTGCGCGAACGACTGATACCCGCCGGTCGGGCCCCGGCTCCATCAGCCCCGGCATCCCCATGAGCACCCGTCCCCGGCCCGCCGGATGGCCACCGTCAGCTGCTCGCCGTGACCGGCACGCCGCCGAACCTCTCCATGCCCAGCAGCGGCAGTCGGCATCTTCCTCAACGGCGGCTGGGAACTGACCGTCAACCAACTGGGCTCACCCGTGGTCTCGATCTACTCCCCGGGCGCGGCCGAGGTCGCCCACTTGGTGCGCGGCGACCCGCAGCCATCCCCAGGGGCGTGCTGGACAGGAAAGTCCGGGAAATGACCGGTGCGAGTCCTGGTGACGGCGACCGCGCTCTGTGAGGCTGACTGCAATCGCTCTGCGAACTCACAGGGAGACTCGATGCAGACAGCACAGCCCCGACAATTACGGCCCATGGCCCGAGTCCTGGCGACGGCAACCGCGCTGGCAGCAGCTCTGGCGATCATCTCACCGGCATCGGCCACCACGGGTGCCACCCCGGCGGCTGCTCAGCTCGCGCGGCCGGCCGGTGTCAGTGTCTGCCTGGGACTATGGGCCTCGTCCAACGCCATCCTGCTCAGACACCTGGGGAATTGCAGCCCACGCGGCACCTACCACATCCACGTCTGGGGCGGCGGCCGTGACATCAATTATCCCGCTTACACCTATAACGGCAGCCTCAGGGAATTCTCCTATGTATGGCCGGTGCGCCCAGGGACCAACATCTGCGCGGAACTCTGGTACCACAAACCCGGCGGCGGATATGAGAGCTGGGGCCTTCCCTGCGAAGAGATGTGACTGCCCGCCAGGGCAAGACCTCCAGCCGGAAGCGCGCCGTCATCGCCACCGGGTCAGCATCGATGTACCCGGCAGTCGAGCACGTCGTAGTGGCAGGTGACCGCGACGAGCTGCCGCCCCTAGTCCTGGCGGACGCGCCCCCAGGCGGCGGTGGCGTCGTCATGCCGCTTGTCCCGTAGCGGTCCCCGGGACCGCTCGAGTTCCCGTACCGCCCGGATCACCGCCTCCGGTCCCTGCCCCTCCAGCACTGCCACGACGTCACGCCAGCTCCACCCGTACCACTCGACGAGCCGCGACACCCCGTCGGTGAGCACTCCCACGCCGCGCACGTCCGCCACAGCGCCGCACACCCCTTGCCGGGCCGCCTCGGGGCGGCTGCCCGCCACCCAGAACCCGCCGGGCGCGTTGCGCATCCGCCGCACCAGCTCCACCGTGTACGGCCGGCCGCCCGGCAGCCCCTCCAGCCGGTCGTCACTCGCCACCCGGACCCCGCCGTCCGCCAGTGCGAAGACGACCGGCGAGTCCCCCAGCACGAGGTACTCCACACGTCCTCGGACGCTGCGCACCATGGCCACCGTCGTGGACGGCGAGTCGGGATTGCCGAGGTCGCAGGTGCCGGAGTGCGCCGCCACGGTCGCCTCGATGGCCGCCTCCAGAATGCCGGCCAGCGGCGTCCTCGACTGCGACAGCCCAGCCGCCAGCGCGCCCCCGAGCCTCGCCACCAACCACGGCACATCGTGCACGCACCCGCTGTCCACCTCGGCCGCCGCCGTGGCCCCGTCGAGCACGACGATCCACGACGGCCCGGCGATCACCAGGTCCTCGTTGGGGCGGCCGGATCCGGGCCGGCTGGCATGGGTGACCTCCGCGAACATGACAGCGACTGTGCCACACCGGCACCAGCCGCCGCGGCACCCCGTCCCCGTGCGTCCGGTCCCCGAGACCTGGCCGCGTGCCCGCCACATGGGCGCCGGCTCCGCATCAACGGCACTTGTAGTTGTCCAGGGCTTCGAAGGCGGGATCGACATGCTCGCCGTACAGAGGATTGAGGATGTCGCGGACCTTCGCACCCGGCTTCAACCTGCTCGCCGCCGTCCGGACGGCCTTACGGACCACACGGAGCTCCTCGGCGATGTCCGGCGGAGCACTGGGCTGCATCGCCTTGCCGGTTGAGGCGATGTAGGCGGCCCTCTCCCGTAGGTCTTTGATGTCCAGCGGCCTGCCCCTGACCGCATCCACCACGCCACCACGGAAGACAACCACGATGACCCGGAACGGCGTCAGCTCACGACAGAACACCGAGGCCGCCGCCGCGGTGGTGGGCGGGGTGGTCGAAGGAGGAGCCGGGGCCGATGTCAGTGGCGCGCCGCCCGTGGTCGAACAGCCCGCCGTCATCAGCCCGGCAGCCACCGCGAAGAGCCACTTCCGTGCAGCCATCATGGAGAGAGCATAGGAACGGCGGCCCGGGAGGGGTCCCTGGCATGCCTGGCCGCCTGAGTCGCCACTGGCTGGCCCACCGCCGAACCGGTCAAGGGTGGGCCGCCTGTGGCCGCTTACACGATGACGAGGTCGCGGGGTGTGTTGTTGAGGCGTTCGGCGCCCCCGTCCGTGCACACCACGATGTCCTCGATCCGGGCCCCGTGCCGGCCGGGCAGGTAGATCCCCGGCTCCACCGAGAACGCGAAGCCCGCCTCCATCGGCGCCCCGTTGCCGGAGACGATGTACGGCTCCTCGTGCGTCTCGATCCCGATCCCGTGCCCGGTCCGGTGGATGAAGTAGTCGCCGTACCCCGCCTCCGCGATGATGTCGCGGGCGGCCGTGTCGATCGACTCGCACGAAACCCCCGGCCGCACCGCCGCGCACGCCGCGTCCTGCGCCCGGCGCAGCACCTCGTAGTACGCGGTGAACTCCGCGGGCGGCTCCCCCACGCTGTACGTGCGCGTCGAGTCGGAGCAGTAGCCGTTCGGCAACTGGCCGCCGATGTCGACCACGACCGGCTCGCCCGCCTGGATCACCCGGTCCGACACGTCGTGATGCGGGCTGGCGCCGTTAGGACCCGAGGCGACGATGACGAAGTCGACCGTGGCGTGGCCCGCGGCCAGGATCGCCTCCGCGATGTCCCGGCCCACCTCGCGCTCCGTGCGCCCGGCCCGCAGCAGCTCCGGCACGCGCCGGTGCACCGCGTCGATCGCCGCACCGGCCTCGCGCAGCGCCGCCACCTCGGCGGGCGACTTGCGCATGCGCAGCTCCCGCAGCACGGTCCCGGCCAGCACCTGCTCGGCCTCCGGCAGCACCTCGCGGAAGCGCAGCGACGACATGGCCCACATGCGGTCGGCCAGCCCCACCTTGCCGGCCTTCCCGAGCCGGCCGGCCACGACGGCGTACGGGTCATCGGTCTCGTCCCACGCCACGAACTCCAGCCCCAGCCGCGAGGCGGGCGACGCCTCCGCGGCCGGCAGCTCCAGGCGGGGCACCATCATGTACGGGTCGCCGGCGGCGGGCACCACGAGGCACGTCAGCCGCTCCAGCGGCTTTGCTTCATAACCGCTCACATAACGCAGATCCGGCCCCGGCGTCAGCAGCAGGGCGTCGACGCCGGCCTTGGCGGTGGCCTCCTGAACGGCGGCGAGACGGGACACGGGATACAAGTCTGAGGACGTCACAGCCCATAATCTACTCGGACCCCGGCCTCTAAAATCCGCGAAAAGCTCTCACAACACAGCAGCCCATCGCTACACTCCGTGCAGAGTTGATCACGTAATGTGGGGTCAATTGTCCAGTTCGACTGCACTTGAGAGTGAGACCATGGTCGACGTCATAGGCGCGGCCGAGCTGCTCAGCCACGACAACCACGACAGCCGCGACAGCGACGCCGACAAGCTCGCCGTCCGGCTGGCGCACGCCCAGCGGCTCGGCAACATGGGCTGGGCGGAGTGGCACATGCACACCGGCGAGACGATCTGGTCCGACCAGGTGTACCTGATCTTCGGCCGCGACCCGGCCGACGGCCCGATCGCCCTGCCCGAGCTGGCCAAACACGTCGAACACGACGACGTGGGCACGCTCAGCCGGCTCCTGTGGTCGGCCGTGGATGGCGTGGAGCCGGTCCAGGCGGAGTTCCGCATCCGGCGCGGAGGCGAGCTGCGCGACCTGCGCGTCGTGCTCGAGCCGCTCATGGCCCCCGGCGGCCCCGTGGGCCTGCACGGCGTCATCCAGGACATCACCGGCCGCCGCCGCGCCGAGCGCATGATGTCGGAGTCGCGCCGCCAGCTCCTGGAGGCCCGCGAGCAGGCCGCCGTGGAACGCCACGTCATGCTCGCCCTGCGCGACGCCATCCTGCCCGACTCCGCCGGACGCCTCGACCTGCCGCACGGCAACGTCGCGGTCCGCTACGTGCCCGCCGAGAAGACCGCGAACCTGGGCGGCGACTGGTTCGAGGCCGCCCCCGCTCCCGACGGGCGGCTGCTGCTGGCCATCGGCGACGTCTCCGGCCACGGCCTGCCCGCCATCGCCCACATGGCCCAGCTCCGCCACGCCCTGGTCGGCCTGGCCATGACCGGCCAGCCCGCGCACCGGCTCCTGGCCTGGCTGAACGACCTCGTGCTGCACCAGCTCAAGGAGACCACCGCCACCGCGATCATCGGCCACCTGGACCCGGAGACGCGCGTGCTCGCCTGGGGCCAGGCCGGCAACCTGGCGCCCATCCTCGTGCGCGACGGGGTCGCCAGCCAGCTCGCCCAGCCCCGCGGCGTGCTGCTCGGCGCCGCGGCAGAACGCCCGTACGAGCTGGCGACCACCCGGCTGCTGCCCGGGGACCTGCTGCTGATGTTCACCGACGGGCTGGTCGAGCGGCGCACCCGCGACATCGACGTCGGCCTCGGCCTGGTCCTGGCAGCCGCCCGCGACGTGCCCGCCCGCGACCTGGATGCCGGGCTCGACCGCCTCGTCGCCGACATCGGCGGCCCGAACCCCGAGGACGACGCCTGCCTCCTGGCGGTGGCCATACCCGGATAAAGCGAGAAAGGGCTTGTCAGAGGTGCGACGATAGACGCGTGCTGATGCTTCTCGACACCCCGTCGCTCTACTTCCGCGCCTTCTACGGCGTGCCGGAGTCGATCAAGGCCCCGGACGGCTCCCCCGTCAACGCCGTACGCGGCCTCATCGACATGATCGCCACGCTCGTCCGCCAGCACTCCCCCGCCGCGCTCGCGGCCACCATGGACGCCGACTGGCGGCCGGCCTTCCGCGTCCAGGCGATCCCGACGTACAAGGCGCACCGCGTGGCCCAGGGCGACGCGGAGGAGGTGCCCGAGGCGCTCGTCCCGCAGATCGCGGTCATCCAGGACGTGCTCGACGCCGTCGGCATCGCCCGCCTGGAGTCGCCCGGCTACGAGGCCGACGACGTGATCGGCACCCTCACCCACCAGGCCACCGGCGCCGTCGACATCGTGACCGGCGACCGCGACCTGTTCCAGCTCGTCGACGACGCCCGCCCCGTACGCGTCCTCTACACCGCCCGCGGCATCCGCAACCTGCAGATCGTGGACGAGGCGTTCGTCACCGCCAAATACGGCATCCCCGGGCGCGCCTACGCCGACTTCGCCACCCTGCGCGGCGACCCCAGCGACGGCCTGCCCGGCGTCGCCGGCGTCGGCGAGAAGACCGCCGCCGCCCTCATCACCCGCTTCGGCACGCTCGACGCCCTGCTCGAAGCCCTCGACGCGGGCGCCGTCGACGGCTTCCCCGCGGGCAGCCGCACCCGGCTCAGCGCCGCCCGCGACTACCTGCGCGCCGCCCCCGCCGTCGTCGAGGTGGCCTCCGACGCGCCGCTGCCGCCCGCCGACCTCACCCTGCCCGCCAAGCCGCGCGACCCGCAGGCGCTGGTGCAGCTCGCCGACCGCTACGGCCTGGACAGCCCGCTCAACCGCCTCCTCGACGCGCTCAGCGCCTGACCCGGTCCCGCACCTCCTGAAGGACGGGAGGCGGCGGGGCCGCCGATCAGGGCTGGCCGTGGAGGAAGGAGCGGAGGGCCTCCTGCGCGGCCTCGCGCAGGCGGGCGTGCACGAGCACGTTCTCCTCGCGGTCGGTGCGCACCTCCACCACGCGCGGCCCCTCCCCGCGCAGCGCCTTGGGCAGGTCGCTGATGTCCCCCACCAGCGTGTACGGCGTGCGCGTCGCGGCCGCCACATACCCCAGGTCCACCCCGTGCGGCGTGCCGAACACCCGCTCGAACGGGTCGCGCACCGCCGCCTGCGGCAGCAGCGAGAAGATGCCGCCGCCGTCATTGTTGACGACCACGAAGCACAGGTCAGGGCGGGGCTCGCGCGGCCCCAGGATCAGCCCGTTCTGGTCGTGCAGGAACGACAGGTCGCCGATCAGCGCGTACGAGGGCCCGTTGTGCGCCAGCGCCGCACCCATCGCCGCGGACACCACCCCGTCGATGCCGGAGGCGCCCCTGCCGGCCATCAGCCTGATGCCGCGCCGCGGCCGCATCGCCTGATCCAGGTCGCGGATCGGCATCGAGGAGCCGCAGAACAGCAGCGCACCGTTCGGCAGGAAGTCGACCAGGTCCCTCGCCAGGCGCGGCTCGCTCGTGCCGGACGCGTCCAGCACCGCGTCCGTCGCCGACCTGACCGCCAGGTCGGCCTGCCGCCAGGCGTGCAGCCAGGAGTCGTCGCCGGCGGCCACCGGGATCTCCACGGCCTGCGCCACCTGCGTGGCCGACCGGGTCGGATCGGGCCAGCGGCCCAGGTCGGGCGCCACCACGATGTGCTCCCCCGCCCGCTTCAGCCACGACAGCAGCGGCCTGGACAGCCCCGGCCGCCCGAGCGTCACGACCACGTCGGGCCGGTGCGCGTCGGCGAACTCCGGGGCGCCCAGCAGGTAGTGGTAGGTCGAGATGGCGTGGTCGCCGTAACGGCCGCCGCCGTTCGGCTCTGACAGCACCGGCCAGCCCGCCATGCCCGCCGCCGCCACGTACCGGCGCACGTTCACCGCGCCGTCGCCGACCACCAGCACGCCGCGCCTGGTCGGCGGGATGTGCAGGGCGACGGGCGGGGGCGCGACCCTGGCCCGCACCCAGGGGCCGTTCGCGCCGCCGTCGAGCGGCTCGCACCACGAGGTGTCGCCGTCGGGGATCAGCGGCTCCCTGAACGCCAGGTTCAGGTGCACGGGCCCCGGGTCGGCCGGGCCCATGGCGCGCTGGTAGGCGCGGCAGGCCAGCGAACGCCAGTAGGCCACCTGCCCGGGACGGTCCTCGGGCACGCCCACCTCGGCGAACCACCGGGCCGCGGTGCCGAACAGCTTGATCTGGTCGATCGTCTGGTTGGCGCCGGTGCCGCGCAGCTCGGGCGGCCGGTCGGCGGTCAGCACCAGCAGCGGCACGCCGGACTCGCCGGACTCGATCACGGCCGGGTGGAAGTTCGCCACCGCCGTGCCGGACGAGCAGATCAGCGCCACGGGCCGCTCGGAGCGCTTGGCCAGCCCCAGCGCCAGGAACGACGCCGAGCGCTCGTCGATGCGCACGTGCAGGCGCACCCGCGACTCGGCGTGCAGGGCCAGCGCCAGGGGGGCGGAGCGCGAGCCGGGCGCCAGCACCACGTCGGTCAGGCCGCAGCGCACCAGCTCGTCGACCAGCACCGTGGCCAGCGCGGTAGCGGGGTTCAAAGTGACGCCTCCTGCATCCGGCGAAGCCACTGGGGAGATTCAATCTCAAATGCCGACAAATGCTGAAAATTTACTGAGGGGCACCGAACCGTCAGACAGCCGTCCACGGGCGCCAGCGAATCGTCCACGACGTCGCCCGTCAGCAACGCCATCGTGCCGAGCCCGCACGCGTACGGCAACGACGGCAGCGCCGCCGCCAGCGCCAGCCCCGCCGCCAGCCCCACGGACGTCTCCACGGCGCTGGAGACCACGGCGGGCAGCCCGCACGCCTCCACCACCCGCAGCGCGTTGCGCACGCCGCCGAGCGGCTGCACCTTGACCACCGCGATGTCGGCCGCCTCCGCCGCCCGCACCCGCAGCGGGTCCTCGGCCCTGCGGATCGACTCGTCGGCCGCGATCGGCACGTCGCACGCCCGCCGCACCGCCGCCAGCTCCTCCAGCGTGGCGCACGGCTGCTCGGCGTATTCCAGGTCGAACCGGTCGAGCCGCTTCAGCCGCCGCACCGCCTCGCCGACGTCCCACGCGCCGTTGGCGTCGATCCGCAGCCGGCCGCCCGGCCCGAGCGCGTCGCGCACGGCCTCCACCCTGGCCACGTCGTCCTCGAACGTCTGACCGCGCTCGGCCACCTTCACCTTGGCCGTGCCGCACCCCGACCGCCGGACGATCTCGTGCGCCTGCTCGGGCCCCACGGCGGGCACGGTCGCGTTGACGGGGACGCTGTCGCGCACCGGCTCGGGCCACCCCTCGAACGCCGCCTCGCGGGCGCAGGCCAGCCAACGGGCGCACTCGCGCGGGCCGTACTCCGGGAACGGGGAGAACTCCCCCCACCCCGCGGGACCGTGCAGCAGCACGCCTTCCCTGACGGTCTGCCCACGGAATCGAGTGCGCATGGGGATGCGGAAGACCACGGGAGAACGCGTCACGACCCTCCCTGCGCCTCGATCCGACCTGTCGCCACTAACCTTACGAGCATGTGGAGGAACCCGTCGCATCCGGACCGTCCGCTGCATGCCATTGTGCAGCCTCCCGGCCCCGCCCTGTTCAGGGCCGTCCGCGACGCGTTGTCGGGCGCGGGCCCGGCCGTGCTCCCCCTGACTCCCGGCCAGTCCGAGTCCGCCGTCGCCGCGCTGCGGCCCACCCACGTCAACGGCGTGCCCCAGAGCGACGGCACGGGCGTCCCCGCCGACGTGGCGGTCGTGATCGCCACCAGCGGCAGCACCGGCGCGCCCAAGGGCGTGCTGCTCTCGGCCACCGCGCTGCGCGCCTCCGCCGCGGCCTCCCTGCGCCGCCTGGAGGCCGCCAAGGGCGAGCGCTGGTTGTGCTGCCTGCCCGTCGCCCACGTCTCCGGCCTCCAGGTCCTGGTACGCGCCCTGCTGTCGGACAGCGAGCCGATCGTCCACGCCGGGTTCGACCCGCACGAGGTCCTCCGCTCGGGGGCCGACCACGTCTCCCTCGTCCCCACCCAGCTCCACCGGCTGGTCGAGCTGGGGGCGGACCTGTCGGTGTTCCGCACGATCCTGCTCGGCGGCGCGGCTCCCCGCCCCGGCCTGCTGGAGCAGGCTCGCGACCTCGGCGCCCGGGTCGTGACGACGTACGGGATGAGCGAGACGTGCGGCGGCTGCGTGTACGACGGCCAGCCCCTTTACAATGTAGATCTCAAGATCGGCGAGGACGGCCTGATCAGGATCGCCGGGCCCGTGCTGTTCTCCGGCTACCGCTTCGGCGAGCCGGATGATGACACAGGCCCGTTCGACGGCGGCTGGTTCCGCACCTCCGACCTGGGCGAGCTGACCGGCGGCCGGCTCCGCGTGCTGGGCAGGGCCGATGACGTGATCAACACCGGCGGCGAGAAGGTCGTGGCCGCCGCGGTGGTCGCGGTGCTCGCCACCCACCACGAGGTGGCCGACGTGGCCGTGGTCGGCACACCCGACCCGGAGTGGGGCGAGCTGGTCACCGCCGTCGTCGTTCCCGCCAACCCCGACACGCCCCCTGCGCTTTCCCAATTGCGGGCATACTGCCGCGATAGGCTTCCCCCTCACGCCGCCCCACGCGATCTCCGCCTGGTGCCCCAGCTCCCGCTGCTACCGAACGGCAAGACCGATTTGGTACGGCTTCGGGCAGGAACCTGATGAGTTGCGGGTGCGTCAAATTGGCGAGAAGGAGGGAGCCTTCATGGACCAGACCCGCAAGATGTGGGCATCCGCGGCCGTCGTCGGCGTGATCGTCGCCGGTGGCGCCTCAATCGCGGCGGCCGCCTCGGCGGGCAAGCTCGACCAGGTCGCCAAGGAGACCAGAGCCGTGGTGGAGAAGGCGTCACCGTCCCCGACGACCAGCGATGACGACGTCGTGGTCTCGCACGATGTCAACCCCGACCCGAGCACCGTCATCGACTACTGGACGGACCAGCGCATGCAGGACGCCCAGCCGATGCCCATGCCCGAGGTCACGGCGGGAGAGATCGAGGTCAGGGACTAAGACTCAGGGCGAGGGGCGGCTCAGTCCTCTGGGCGATCCGCCCCTTTTTCATCCCCCCGGGAACAAATGACGGCGATTGGCGTTATTGATACTGGTGCGCCGTGCGGACAGAAGCCGCCCCACCACAACCTGCCTGATCGCTTCGACTCCGTACGGAGGAGGTGTCCTCATGCCCAGAACTGCCGTAGCGACCCCACCTGCGACTCTCGACCAACTCATTGAACGAGGGCGAGCCCAGGGTCACCTTTCTCTGGCGGAGCTGCGTGACGCGTTCGCGGAGGCCGGTATCAGCCCCTCTGAAGGCCGCACGATCCTGCGCGAGCTTTCAGAGAGCGGCGTGAGCCTGGCCGCCGAGAACGAGCCGTCTCTCAGCAAGACCGCCCCGAAGAAAACCTCCAGGAAGCCTGCGCGTGCAAAGACTACCGGCCGCAAGGCGACCGGGGCAAAAAACGCGACAGAAGCCGCCGCCAGGGCGGTGACCCGGCCCGAGCCCAAGCCGGAGCACGAGGAGGACGTCCCTGAGGACCTCGCGCTGAGCGCCGAGGAAGCCGAGCTGGAGAGCGAGCAGATCGACCTGGACGACACGCAGTCGGCCATGGGCGACTCCGTGCACACCTACCTGAAGTCCATCGGCCGCCGCACCCTGCTCACGGCCGCGCAAGAGGTGGAGCTGGCCCGGCGGATCGAGGCGGGCCTGTACGCCGAGTACAAGCTGGAGACGGACCCCGACCTGTCCCCCGCCTTCCGGGAGAACCTGCTTCTGGTGGTCGAGGACGGCAAGCAGGCCAAGGACCACATGCTGGAGGCCAACCTCCGGCTCGTGGTGTCGGTCGCCAAGAAGTACACCGACCGCGGCATGTCGCTCCTGGACGTGGTCCAGGAGGGCAACCTGGGGCTGATCAGGGCCGTGGAGAAGTTCGACTACACCAAGGGGTTCAAGTTCTCCACGTACGCCATGTGGTGGATCAGGCAGGCCATCCAGCGCGGCTTCGCCGACTCGGCCCGGACGATCCGGCTGCCCGTGCACGTTCTGGAGATGCTGTCCAAGCTGTCGCGCGTCGAGCGTGACATGCACCAGCGCCTGGGGCGCGAACCCACGCCCGAGGAGCTGGCCGTCGAGCTCGACAAGACGCCGGACCAGATCGAGGAGTTGCTGCGGACGAGCCGCCAGCCGATCTCGCTCAACGCGACGATCGGCGAGGACGGGGAGACCACGATCGGCGACCTCATCGAGGACGTGGACTCGCCGGAGGCCTCGGAGATCGTCGACCGCCAGCTGCTGGGCGACCAGCTGCGCGGCGTGCTCGACAACCTCTCGCCCCGGGAGTCGAAGATCATGGCCCTGCGCTTCGGCCTGGTGGACGGCAAGCCGCACACGCTGGACGAGATCGGCAAGCACCTGGGGCTGACGCGGGAGCGGATCCGCCAGTTGGAGAAGGAGTCACTCTCCAAGCTCCGCCACCCGAGCAACACCCGCCCGCTGCTCGACTGGGCCAGCTGACACACCCGGCAAGCCCCGGCACGACGAGGGAGGATGTGCCGGGGCTTCGCTGTGCCACGATCCTGCGCCGCGCCCGCCGGTCGCCCCAGTCGCGCCGGGCCCGCACGACAAGCGCGAAGAACCCCGCCGCCGCCAGGCCGCGGGGTTCGCGTGAAACTCAGGGTCAGAGGGTCGCGGGCACCGGACGGGGCACGCGGGGGATCCCCCACATCCGGTTGTCCTCGCGCAGCGTGCGCAGCCGGTCGACCTCGGCGGTCCACATGGACCCCGCAGGCGTCGCCTTGGCCTTGCGGCGCGCGATCCGGTTGTCGTACGCCTTCACCCCGAACGTGGCCCGCTGCCCCGCCTCGGCGGCCCGCAGCGCGTCCGTCAGCGCACGGTCGAACTCCCGGCCGGCCGCCAGCAGCTCGATCTCGTCGGCCGCGGCCGCCCGCAGCTCACGCAGCGTCTCCTCGGCCAGGCGGGCCTTGTCGAGCAACTCGGGGAAGCTCTTGGAGATCTCCTGGTCCGCGTGGTAGCGAACCTCGGCCTCACGGCTCACCCGCGGACGGAAAAACGCCATCGACCCTGCCCCTTCACACAACCGGTACTCGTTCAACCGCCAAGGGTACGCGGTCGCGCGACACAGCGGGAAATCGGCCCGGCGCAGCGGGCTTTACGAAGTAAGATGATCTCCATGCCCGCCAAGAGACCGCCCGTCCCGCTCTCCCGCGAGCGCATCATCGAGGCCGCACTCCACATCGCCGACAGCCAGGGCCTGCGCAGGCTCACCATGCGCCGGCTGGGCGACGCGCTGCAGGTGGAGGCCATGGCCATCTACCACCACCTGCCCAGGGGCAAGGAGGCGCTGATGGACGCCCTGGCAGAGCACGTGACCACGGTCCACGTCGAGCAGGGGCCGACCTGGCAGGAGACGGCCAAGGCCTGGTGCAGGGCGGAGCGCGAGCTCCTGCGGGAGCACCCTGGCGTACTCGCGCTGGCCCTGACAAAGCCCCCCAAAGGCGCCACAGCCCTCGCCATCAGCGAGCAGACAGAGCAACTCGCCGACGGCGGCCTGCCCGACGCGGCGGAGGCCGTACGCGCCCTGCGGGCCTTCGTCTTCGGGAGCGTGGCGGTCGAGGTTCAGCAGTCAGGCTGGGCCGATCCCGAGGTTGACGAGTGGGTCAGGCGTGACGAAAGAGCCGATGTGGATTTCGAGCGCGGACTCGACGCTCTGCTCAAGGGATTGCAAACGTAGTGCGCGTGTCGCGCTTGGCCCGTTATTCTGCATAAGGCACGCTGTGTCGAAGGTCACATGACCGGGCAAATCTCCCGTAACGGGTCGCAACGGGCTATGCCCGAGAATGTGACATACGTCGCACACTTGCCAGAACAACTTGCCCGAGCCGGCTCCCGACCCCCCAAACGGGAGCATCCCACGAGATATCGGAGGCACGCCGATGTGCCCGCACCACCCGGCCTGTCCGGACGCCGAGGCGCCTGACCGCGAGAAGGCACGCACTCTCGCCTGCCACCCCGAGCAGGGGTGGAGCCTGCTTTGCAACGGCGTTGTCCTGTTCGAGGACACCGGGGAGCTTCTTCCCAGCGGCGCCGCCATCGAACCGCACCGGCCCGTCGTCGGCGCCGCGTGAACTACGCGTAGTGGACGATCCACTCCGCCACGACCTCGCCCACCCGGGCGGGGTCCTTTTTCAGGTCATGCCCCTCCCCCGGCAGCACCACCAGGCGTGCGGCGTCCTCGGCGTCCGGCACCCCGAACGGATCCCGGTCCCCGTTGACCACCAGCACGTCCACCCCGGCGCCGCGTAGCTCGTCGGCCCTGGAGCGTTCCGGCTTCCCCGGTGGGTGCAGCGGGAAAGCCAGCGCCACCACCGCGGCCGCGCCGACCGCCCTGGCCGTACGGCAGGCCACCCGCGCCCCGTTGCTCCGCCCGCCCTGCACGACAGGCAGCCCGGGCCAGCGCGTACGCAACTCCTTGAGGACGATCTCCCACGCCTCGTCCTGCCTGGCCGCCGAGCCCGGCGCGCGCGCCCCCGCCACCCTGAACGCCTGCGTCACCCTGGCGACCGCGGCCCCGGCCTTGAGCGCGGCATCACGTACGGCCAGCAGGTCGGGAGCGTCCACTCCCCCGGACGACCCGTGGGTCAGCACCAGCAGCAGCCGCGGGTCCGTGGCCTCGTCCATTTGGACGAGCGCCGGCCCTCGCGGGGTCATGACCTCCATGCCAGCACCGTACCTGGGGAGGATCGCACGTTAGCTCTCAGGTCGGATGACGGCGTGCCGTCCGCGGTGAATGATTGCTCGCATGCCAGACATGCGCCCTATCCGGGATGATCTGCGGGCCACGCTGGACGCGCGCCGCGACCTCGGTCCCGAGTACGAAGCAGCGCTCGTCGAGTCGTTCGTGGAGCGCCTCGACGCCACGATCTCCGCCCGCGTGCGGGCCGAGCTGGACCACCACGGCGGCACGCCGCACAAGAAGAGCACTCCGGGCGGCGCGATGATTCCGATCGCGCTCGGCTCGATGGGAATCGGCATCCCGCTGACGGCCATCGCGGCGGGCTACGCGGGGCTGGTGGGGCTGACGATCGCCTGGATCGCGATCGTGATCATCAACGTGGCCGCGGCCGGGGCCATCATGCGCCGCAACTGACCCCCTGCGGGCACTCGGCGAAGACGACGGGGCGTCCGCCGGGCAGCCCGGCCGCGTACCTTGGGCCAGGACGTGTCTCCGCGCCTCCGGAGCGGCAGCGGGGTCCCGGGCCGGGTAGGTCAGGCGTCGCGGTGGTAGCGGAGGCGGACCTCGGCGGCCAGGGTCTCGTCCTCGTGTTCAAGCCCGTACGACCACACCCGCCCCGCGTCGTCGCCGCGCCCCCGCAGCGGCAGGGTCCGGGCCAGGAGCTCGATGGCCAGGGCGCTGGTCTGCGGATCCGCGCCGTGCTCGACGCTCTCCGCGAACTCCGCGCACGCCAGGTCCAGATGCGCGATGCCGAGCTGGACCCGCAGCCTCGGCACCTCCTCGGCCGGCGCGACCTCGAGGGCGTCCATGAGCAGGTCGGCCGCCGCCCCGGGCTCCCCCTGCTCCAGCAGCAGGTCGGCCAGCTGCTGGGCGGCGTGCGCGCCGACGTGCGGGTCGCCGGCCTCCATGGCGGCGTGCAGCTCCTTCTCGGCCTCGGCCGGGTCGTCCGAGCTCACGGCCAGCCGGGCCAGCGCGAGGTGGGCCAGCGGCACATACGCGGGCGTACCGACCCCCAGGACGGCCTGCCAGGCGGCCCTGGCCTGGTCGTCCCGGCCCTCCCGTTCGAACCCCTGAGCCAGGTGGCAGGCGGCCTGCGCGGCGTATTCGGGGTGTCCGGTGGCCAGCGCGGTCCTGGCGGCGGCCCTGGCGGCCGCCACGTCGCCGCGCTCCTCCAGCACCACGGCGAGCCCGACGGCCGCCTGCGCCCTGTCGGGCTCGTCGGGATCGGCGACCAGCTCGGCGAGTATGGCGGCGGCGCCGTCGAGATCGCCGCTCTCGGCCAGGCGGCGGGCGGTGTCGAGGGGCGGGGTCTCCAGCTCTGAGGACGTCAAGAGAGCTCCTTCTGGCGACGGTCGCACCGAGCCTAACGACTTCTGACGATCATGTCTGCTCAGTTGACGCGGAAGGACTGCCCGGCGGGCCTCCTGGTCCTCGTACGCGAAGCGACGAGGACCCCCGCCGCCTGGCTCCTAGTCCTCGTACGCCTCCAGCGGCGGGCACGAGCACACCAGGTTCCGGTCCCCGTACGCCTGGTCGATCCGCCGCACCGGCACCCAGTACTTCCCGTCCCGCAGCGACGGCACCGGATAGGCGGCCTCGGTCCGCGAGTAGGGGTGCGGCCACTCGTCCGCGGTGACCGACTCGGCCGTGTGCGGCGCGTTGCGCAGCGGGTTGTCCGTCCTGTCGTACTCCCCGGACGCCACCTTGGAGATCTCACCCCGGATGGCGATCATGGCGTCCACGAACCGGTCCAGCTCGCCGAGGTCCTCGCTCTCGGTCGGCTCGATCATCAGCGTCCCGGCGACAGGGAAGGACATGGTGGGCGCGTGGAAGCCGTAGTCGATGAGCCGCTTGGCCACGTCGTCCACGGTGACCCCGGTCTCCTTGGTGATCTGCCGCAGGTCGACGATGCACTCGTGGGCCACCAGCCCGCCGCGCCCCGTGTAGAGCACGGGGTAGTGCGGGGCGAGCCGCCTGGCCAGGTAGTTCGCCGACAGGATGGCCTGCTCGGTGGCCGCCGTGAGCCCCTCAGAGCCCATCATCCTGATGTACGCCCAGGAGATCGGCAGGATCCCCGCCGACCCGTACGGCGCCGCCGAGACGGGGCCCACCGGCGAGCCGTCGCGCAGCGGGTGGCCGGGCAGGTAGGGCGCCAGGTGGCCGCGTACCGCGACGGGCCCGACGCCGGGACCGCCGCCCCCGTGCGGGATGCAGAACGTCTTGTGCAGGTTGAGGTGGGACACGTCCGCCCCGAACTCGCCCGGCTTGGCCAGCCCGACGAGCGCGTTCAGGTTGGCGCCGTCCACGTAGACCTGGCCGCCGGCGTCGTGCACCTTGGCGCAGACCTCAGTGATCGTCTCCTCGTACACGCCGTGCGTCGAGGGGTACGTCACCATGATCGCGGCCAGCTGGTCGCGGTGCTTCTCGATCTTGGCGTCGAGATCGGCCAGGTCGACGTTGCCGTCGGAGTCGCAGGCCACGACCACGACCCGCATGCCCGCCATGATCGCGCTGGCCGCGTTGGTGCCGTGGGCGGAGGACGGGATGAGGCAGACGTCGCGCCCGTCGTGGCCATTGGCTCGGTGGTAGGCGCGGATGGCCAGCAGCCCGGCGAACTCGCCCTGCGAGCCGGCGTTCGGCTGGATGGAGACGGCGTCGTAGCCGGTCACCTCGGCCAGCCAGCCCTCCAGCGTGCCGATCAGCTCCCGGTAGCCGTCAGCCTGGTCGTCGGGCGCGTACGGGTGGATCGCGGCGAACTCGGGCCAGGTGACCGGCTCCATCTCGGTGGTCGCGTTCAGCTTCATCGTGCAGGAGCCGAGCGGGATCATCGAGCGGTCGAGCGCGATGTCCTTGTCCTGCAGCTTGCGCAGGTAGCGCAGCATCGCGGTCTCGGAGCGGTGGCTGTGGAAGACCGGGTGGGTCAGGTACGCCGACTCGCGCACCAGCGAGGCGGGCAGCGCGTCGGCGTCCCCGTCCACATCGGCGCTGTCCGCATCGGTGCGCTCGATCCCGAACGCGGCCCACACCTTGGTCAGCTCGGCGGCCCCGGTCTTCTCGTCGCAGGCGATGGACACGTGGTCGTCGCCGGCCTGCCAGAGGTTGACGCCCTGCTCGGCGGCGGCGGCGACCACGGCGGCGGCCCGGCCTGGCACGCGCACG
The DNA here is from genome assembly GCF_040137845.1 of Nonomuraea sp. B19D2. Classification (NCBI taxonomy): domain Bacteria; kingdom Bacillati; phylum Actinomycetota; class Actinomycetes; order Streptosporangiales; family Streptosporangiaceae; genus Nonomuraea; species Nonomuraea sp. B19D2. Next base: position 50,966 of record NZ_JBEFAK010000031.1, read on the forward strand.
AGCACGGTGTCGAAGAACTCGCGGTGCACGACCTCCAGCCCCGCCTCGCGCAGCCCGCCGGCCAGGGCCACGGCGTACCGGTGCACCCGCCGGGCGATCCCGCGCAGCCCCTCGGGGCCGTGGTAGACGGCGTACATGCCGGCGATGACGGCGAGCAGGACCTGCGCGGTGCAGATGTTGCTGGTGGCCTTCTCGCGGCGGATGTGCTGCTCACGGGTCTGCAGGGCGAGCCGGTACGCGGGGTCGCCGTCGGCGTCCACCGACACGCCCACCAGGCGGCCGGGAAGCTGGCGCTGCAGGCCCTCGCGTACGGACATGTACGCGGCGTGCGGCCCGCCGAACCCGAACGGCACCCCGAACCGCTGCGACGACCCGATCGCGATGTCGGCGCCCAGCTCGCCGGGCGCGGCCACGATCGTCAGGGCCAGCAGGTCGGCGGCGGCCACGACGAGCGCGCCCGCCTCGTGCGCGGCGGCGGCCACTGCGCGGAAGTCACGCAGCCGGCCCGACGCGCCCGGGTACTGCACCAGCACGCCGAAGCACTCGGGCAGCTCGCCGTCGAGGGTGTGCTCCACCAGCTCGATGCCGAGGGGCTCGGCCCTGGTGGCGAGCACGGACTTGGTCTGCGGCAGCGCGTCGGCGTCCACCACGAAGACGTTGCTCTTGGACTTGCCGGCGCGGCGGGCCAGCGTCATCGCCTCGGCGGCGGCCGTGCCCTCGTCGAGGAGGGAGGCGCCCGCGACGGGCAGGCCCGTCAGGTCGGAGACGACGGTCTGGAAGTTCAGCAGCGCCTCGAGGCGGCCCTGCGAGATCTCCGGCTGGTACGGGGTGTAGGCGGTGTACCAGCCCGGGTTCTCCAGCAGGCTGCGGCGGATGACGGCGGGCGTGACCGTGTCATAGTAGCCCAGGCCGATCATCGAGGTGAGCACGCGGTTGCGCCCGGCCAGGGCGCGCAGCTCGGCGATGGCCTCGGCCTCGCCGATGGCGGCGGGCAGCTTGAGCCGGTCCTTGGCCCTGATGGCCTCGGGAACGGCCACGGCCACCAGGTCCGCCACGGACTCGAAGCCCACGGCCTCGAGCATGCGCTGCTGCTCGGACTCCGACGGGCCGATGTGTCTGGACGAGAACGGCGGAGCTGACAGGTCGGTCATGGAAAGTGCCTCCCGAGGCTTTGGAGACCGGCGCCAGGGCGCGGGCGAGTGCCGGATCTCCCCCTCTGTCAGCGCGGCGGGACCGCGACCTGAGAGCTTCACCCCGCGAACGGGGCTTGCACCGTCGGTGAGACGCGCCTGGCGGGTGCGCCTGCTTTCCAGAGTTGCCTCGCCCGAGCGGTACGGGGTGCCTGAGAGATTCCGGGGAGGGTTGCTCCTTCGGCGCCCCGGAGCCCTCAGGCTCCAGAGACTCTCCCGCACGGGGTCGTCAGCCTTGCTGTCCTAGATTACAACCCTATCCGTTACGGACGAATTTCCACGACAGGGCACGTTTAGTCGGCCCGCGCGTAGGGGCCCCGTTCGGGGCCCACGCAGGCGGCGGGGTTCGCGCTCAGCCTATGCGTCGCGCGCGGCGGCGCCGGGCGAGTTCGTCAGCGGGGTGGTCGGCCGGGACGGTGTCCTCGACCGCCGCTCTTTCCCCCGGCAGCTCCGCGAGGGATCCCTCGACCTCCCGCCAGACCCGGCCGAGCGCGATGCCGAACACGCCCTGACCGCCCTGGAGCAGGTCGATCACCTCGTCGGCCGAGGTGCACTCGTAGACGCTGACGCCGTCGCTCATGAGCGTGATCTGCGCGAGGTCGGCCACCCCGCGGTCACGCAGATGCTGCACGGCCGTGCGGATCTGCTGCAGCGACACCCCGGTGTCGAGGAGCCGCTTGACGACCTTGAGCACCAGGATGTCGCGGAAGCTGTAGAGCCGCTGGGAGCCCGAGCCCTGCGCGGCTCTTATCGTGGGCTCCACGAGGCCCGTGCGCGCCCAGTAGTCGAGCTGCCTGTAGGTGATGCCGGCCGCCGCGCAGGCCGTCGGCCCGCGGTATCCAATGTCGGCCGGCAGCGTCGCCGGCTGCTCGTCGAAGAGCAGGCCCTGCTCCCCGGCACGCTGCCGCGCGCTCTCGCGCCGTACCGGATCTTCCTGGCCGGCCGTCTTTCCCTCGCCGCTGCTGACCGCCACGCGGACCTCCGGCTTTCTCTCATCCCGTGGCCTGATCTGGGGGTTCGTAAAGGGCGGCCACGGGTTTCACTTGCACCGTAGGACCGCGACCATGCTCAGTCAACGATCCGGCTCGGCGCGTCGTGAAGCGTAAATGCACCGAAATACCTACCCCGCCCTGCCGAAGTCTTCGGGAGTGATCGTGTCAAGGAACTCCCTGAACTTCTCCACCTCGTCCTCCTGGTCGTCCGGGATGATCACCCCGGCCTCCTGGACGACCTCCTCGCTGGCGAAGATGCGCGCTCCCGTGCGCAGGGCGAGCGCGATCGAGTCGGACGGGCGCGCGCTCACCTCCACGCCGTTGGAGAACACCAGGTCGGCGAAGAAGATGCCGTCGCGCAGGGCAACGATGTTGACCGCTCGCAGGCCTACGCCCAGAGCACTCAGCACGTCTCGGAAGAGGTCGTGGGTGAGCGGCCGCGGCGGGGGCTCCTCCGCTTGGGCCAGGGCGATGGCGGTCGCCTCGGTCATGCCAATCCATATAGGAAGGAACCGCTCCCCGTGTGCCTCCTTGAGCAAGACGATCGGCTGATTTGTGGGCATTTCTACTCGAACGCCCACGACCTCCATCTGCAACACGGGCTGCTCCGTATTCCTGACCGGTCACCCGGCACAGTTATCTGGCTCGTCGCTTCTGCTGACTGGCTACTGCAATTCAACGTAACACCCGGCGGGCATGGACCGCGCCTCCGCCTCCCAGCTCGACAGGGTCTCAGCGCCCCAGGACGGACCGGATCCCCGACCGCACAAGGGATGCGTGCAAATCGAGCAACAGTGCGGAAAGCTCCCTCGCGACCTCATCGGCCTCCCCGATGGCGCCGGGAGCCCGCCGTTTGAGTATGGGTGCGACGGTCTGCTCGACCAGGCCGCACTCGCGCTCGGCCGCCGCCTTGACCGCGCGCAGGTGGCGGGCGCGCAGACCGAAGCGGGCCAGGGCGCCGACGCTCCGGGCCACGTTGAGCGCCTCCTCGTCGTAGCGCCTGGCCACCGGGGCGAGCAGCCCGTAGTCCTCCAGCTCGGTGAGCGTCTCCTCGTCGATCCCCGCCGCCTCGAGCAGCTCGGCCCGGCTGAGCCGGACCTCCTGCTTGTCCTGCACGGCGCGCGGGCGGCCGAAGCTCTCCGCCATCCTGTCCTTGATCACCCGCAGCGGCAGATAGTGGTCGCGCTGCTCGGTCAGGATGAAGCGCAGCTGCTCCACGTGCAGGTGGGTGAACTTGCGGTAGCCGGACGGGCTGCGCTCGGGCTCGATCAGCCCTTCACCCTCCAAGAACCGGATCTTGGAGATCGTCACATCGGGGAACTCGCCGCGCAGCAGCGCGAGCACCTCCCCGATGCTCATGTGCGAGCGGGCCGCCTGTGCGCTCATGCGGCCTCCCTCGGCGGCCCCATGCGCTCGCATGAGGCTGTGCTTGTCGGTCGCCCGCTTCGTTCGCTCATGCGCCGGTGCTGGTCCGCATCAGGAAGACGAGGCGGAACTTGCCGATCTGCACCTCGTCTCCGGAGTGCAGGGGGACCTCCTCGATGCGCTCCCTGTTGACGTAGGTGCCGTTGAGGCTGCCCACGTCGCGCACGGAGAACTGGCCGCCGCGGTGCCGGTAGAACTCGACGTGGCGGCGGGAGACCGTGATGTCGTCGAGGAAGATGTCGCTCTCCGGATGGCGCCCGGTCGTGGTGAGATCCTTGTCCAGCCGGAAGCGGCTCCCCTGGTTGGGGCCCCTGGTCACCGTCAGCAACGCCGTGCCGGGCGGCAACTGCTCGACGAGCGCCCGCTCGGCCAGGAGCATGTCGCCTGTCTCAGCCTCGTACGCCTCGATTCCCGCGATGGAGATCGTAGATGTGGTGTCCCCGGAGACCTCGTGTCTGGTCAGCGGTGACCCACAACGGGAACAGAAACGGGCATCCTCGGGGTTGGCGTGCCCGCACTGCGTGCAGTAGACGCTCGGCATCGATCGGCTCGGCCTCCTACCGCGAAGACGCGGCGACGGTGCTCATGGGCGCGCCTCGCTTCGCTTTTTCAAGTTTGCGAATGCCGCAACATACGCTGATCAGCGGCAAAGGTCAAGGCGGGGCACTGGACTGTGGTTTGGACGCAGACAAAGTTACCGTCGCCCCCGCCCCGTGGTCCATGCCGCCGCGCGTTTCTACATTACGATCTTGCGGCACTGTCCGCGCACCCTGTAAGTGGCGTTCCGGGTTCCCTGTAACGCAACTGTCATCCGAGTGGCCTCCGTCACCGTCTGCGACTGCTGGTCAACCGGCGGCCTGCTCGACGATGCGGGCCCACCGTTCGAGCAAGGCCTGGGCGCTGTCCATGTCGTTCGCCTCGGCCCACAGGTCGGTGACGGGCTCGGCGGCGGCGGGCAGCACCAGCACCCAGCTCCCGTCGTCGTGGGCCACGCGCACGCCGTCGGTGGTGTCGATGCGCCGGCCCTCGTGCTCCGCCTCGGCCGCCTCGATGACCGAGCGCATGACGGCGCCCTTGGCCGCCCACGGCGTGGGCACGGTCCGCTTGAGCATCTTCACCTCGGGGATCCTGGCGTCGATCTGGCTGAGCGACAGGCGGGTGCGGGCCACCAGGCCGAGCATGCGCATGAACGCGGCCAGCCCGTCGATGGCCGGGCTGAACTCCGGCACGACGAAGCCGCCGCGCCCGTCCGCGGCGAAGATCATGTCGGCGTCGGCGGCGGCCGAGGTGAGGGCGTCGAGCGCGGTGGAGGTCCACTGCACCTGCACGCCGTGGAAGCGGCAGACCTGCTCGGCCACCCTGGTCGTGGTGACCGGCAGCGCCACCTGGCCGCCCCTGCGCTCGGCCGCGACGAGGTCGAGCACGACGAGCAGGGCGCGTTCCTCGTTGATGAGGTGGCCCATCTCGTCCACCAGGGCGATGCGCTCCCCCACCGGGTCGAACCGGACGCCGAACGCCGCCCGCGACGAGCTGACCAGCTCCGACAGGCGTTGCAGGTCGCGGCGGCGCTCGGCCAGCGTCTCGGTGGGCGAGACGTCGTCCAGGCGGGCGTTGACGGTGAGCACCTCGACGCCGACCCGGCCGAGCAGCGTGGGCAGCACCAGCGAGGACGTGCCGCCCGCGCAGTCCACGACGACCTTCATGTCCCTGACGTCGCCCACGTCGACGTGGCGCAGCAGCTCGTGGGTGTAGTCCTCGACGGCCCTGGCCGGGTAGGCGAGTGAGGCGATCTCGCCGGGGAAGGCGCGGCGGAACTCCTGGCGGGAGACGACCCGCTCCAGCTTGCGCTGCGCGGCCGGCGGCAGGTCGGCGCCGCGGCCATCCATGATCACGATGTCCACGCTCTGCGGGTCGCCCGGCGTGGTGCGCAGCGCGATGCCGCCCGCGACCGACTCGCGCGCCGTGTGGAAGCGGGCGACGGGCAGCGGGGCGGCCTCGAGGTCCAGGACGTTGATCGCGCCCGCGGTGAGCGCGCCGATGACGGCCCTCTTGAGCGCCCTGGCGGCCAGGGAGCAGTCGCGGGAGGTGACGACGTACTCGCCCTTCTTGAGGGTGGTGGCGTACGCGCTGGCCAGGCGGACGCAGAGCTCGGCGGTGATCTCGACGTTGACCAGGCCGCTGACCCCTCTGGGGCCGAACAGGTTGCGCTGGCCGCGCGACTCCCAGATGACGCTCGTGTTGACGACCGCGCCGGCCTCGATGGTCTTGAACGGGTAGACCCTGACGCCGCTGGAGACGTACGCCTCGGGCTCGATGACGCATTCGTCGCCGATGACGGCGTTCTCCTCGATGCGGGCGCCCGCCATGATGTCGGTGCTCTTGCCGATGACGCAGCCGCGCAGGTGGGCGGCGGGGCCGAGGTAGACGTTGTCGTGGACGACCGCGCGGTGCAGGAAGGCGCCCTCGCGGACCACGGCGTTGTTGCCGAGCACGGTGTACTCGCGCAACTCGGCGCCGGCCTCGACCTTGGCGTAGTCGCCGATGAGCAGCGGGCCCTTGAGCACGGCGTCGGGATCCACGGAGGCCGAGTCGGCGACCCAGACGCCCGGTGAGAGCTCGAAGCCGCCGATGTCCACGTTGACCTTGCCCGACAGGGCGTCGGCCTGGGCCTTGAGATAGCTGTCGTGGGTGCCTATGTCCTCCCAGTAGCCGTCGGCCACATAGCCGTAGATCGCGGCGCCGCGATCGAGGAGGGCGGGGAAGACGTCGGAGGACCAGTCGACGGGCTCGCCCGGGGCCACCGCGTCGAGGACTTCGGGCTCCATGACGTAGATGCCGGTGTTCACGGTGTCGGAGAAGACCTGGCCCCAGGTGGGCTTCTCGAGGAAGCGCTGAACGCGTCCCTCGTCGTCCACGATGATGATCCCGAACTCGAGGGGGTTCGGCACGCGCTTCAGGCCGATTGTCACAAGGGCCGAATTTTCACGGTGAAATCGGATCATGTCCGATAAATCGATATCTGTCAGGGCATCGCCGGAGATGACCAGGAATCGGGCGTCGCGGAGGCGGTCGGCGGCGTTCTTGACGCTGCCCGCGGTACCGAGGGGCACGTCCTCGGTGGCGTACTCGAGGCTCATGCCCAGCTCGTCGCCGTCGCCGAAGTAGTTGCGCACGAGGGCGGCCAGGAACTGGAGCGTGACCACCGTCTCGGTGACGCCGTGCCGCTTGAGCAGGCGCAGCACGTGCTCCATGATCGGGCGGTTGGCCACGGGCAGCAGCGGCTTGGGCTGGTTGGCGGTCATGGGACGCAGCCGCGTGCCCTCTCCCCCTGCCATGACGACCGCCTTCACCCGATCACTCCTTTTTGGCCGCGGTTACGAGTTGGAGCACCTGCACCACGTACAACACGCCTGCCCACCAGTACAGGCCCGTTCCCCATAGCGCGAACGCCCACCCGACAATTCGGGCTATATCGGCATACCACCCCGTATGGGAGGCAAGGAAGAGGAGAGGGAAAGCGTACATGAGGTTGAACATGGCGGCCTTGCCCAGGAAATGCACCTGAAGTGCCTTGTAGCCATGTTTGCGAAGTACTGGGATGAAACTTCCGACGAAGAGTTCACGGCCCACGATGACCGCGACCAGCCACCACGGGATGACGTCACGTAGCAGCAGGCCGACGATGGTGGCGAAGACGTAGAGCTTGTCGGCCGCCGGGTCGATGATCCGGCCCAGCCTGCTGGTCTGGTTGAACGCCCGTGCGATCTTCCCGTCGAGCCAGTCGGTGAACCCGGCCACCGCGAGGATCCCGATGGCCCACCCGTCCGCCTTGGGTCCGAGAACCAGCCAGAGGAACACGGGGACGCCCAGGAGTCGCAGGAAGCTCAGGAGGTTGGGAACCGTCCAGATTCGGTCCTCGGCGGAAGTTTCGCTCACGCAGCAGACCCTACTGCGTGGAACTCCAACACAGCGGCCCCACCTTGAGCGCTTACCACGCCACCGACCGACGCCGCCATCCAGCGCTTATGGGGCCGTAGCGGGACGCCACACCCTACAGCTCCGGGGCGAGGCCGCACACCCGCTGCTCAGCGCTCGACGCCCGGCTCACGGACGGCGCCTCCGCGGGGCCCGAGGCGTAGGCGCGGCGGCACCCCGGGAACTGTCGGTGCCGGGTGCTTGAGTGGGAGGCATGCGTTACGGCATCGACGTCGCGATCCTCGGCGACCTCGCGGACCCGGCACGCCTGGTCACCCTCGCCTGTGCGGCCGAGGCCGCCGGGTGGGACGCCGTGCTGGTGTGCGACCATTTGGCCTTCGCCTGGGGCATACCGTCGGCCGACCCGTGGGTGGCCTCAGCCGCCGAGCAGCTCAGCGACAGATCACGATAGCGGCTCGGATCGTCGCCGGGCCGAGGGGCGTCGTGGTCAGGCGCGGAGGAAGGCGTGGGTGCGGCCCAGCTCCACGAAGCCGAGCTTGGCGTAGAAGTCCTTGGGCCAGTCGGCCGCGTCTGCCACCAGGAAGACCAGCTCGGCCTCCGCCGCCTGCGCGAGCAGCGCCGACATCAGGGCACGCGCGTGCCCCTTGCCCCGGCGCCTCTCGCCGGTGAAGACACTCTCGATCTGGGCGACGCCTCCGTGCACGTACAGGTCGGCCCTGGCGGCGATCTCGCCGTCAGGAGCGCGCACCCCCCAGAAGCTCACCTCGTCGGCGCCGCGCAGCCGGACCTCCACCCGCCGGGTAAGCCGGTCGAGCACCTCCTCCGGCGCCTGGGGCAGCGTCGCGCGCCAGTCGCGCCGCACCACGGGCAGCAGCTCCGCCAGGGAGAGCCGCTCGGCCGCGGGCGGGCTGAGCGGTCCGGGCGGGAGCGAGCCGCGGAAGGCCATGATCAGGTTGTTCTCCTGCTCGTAGCCCGCGGCGGCGAACGCGGGCGCGAGCGCGGTCCCGAGCCGGTCGTCGTCCACGCACACCAGCCGGTGCTCCCGCTCGGCGAGCACCTCGTCCGCCGCCCGCAGCAGCCTGTCGGCCGCCTCCGGCGCACCATCGGACGGCTCGGGGCCGGGGCCGACGATCAGCTTGTTGTCGTCGTACGAGCCGGGAAAACGATCGTCCAGCACCGCGAACCCGCCGGGCACCGCCACGACCCGGGGCGCCTTGCGGCGGGCGAAGGCGTGCTGGAAGCCCACCGCGCGGGCCAGGTCACCTGCCGCCGAGGCCGCCCGGTCCAGCGTGAGGTCAGCCGACACCGCGGACCTCCCGCAGGAACTCCCGGATGAGGGCCGAGTCCTTCACCCCGGGCGAGATCTCGACACCGCTGGACACGTCGACCCCCCACGGGTCGGCGGCCGCGATCGCCTCCGTCACGTTCGCGGGCGTGAGGCCCCCCGCCAGCAGCCACTGGCCGGTGGGCCGGCCGCGGACCGCGGCCCAGTCCCACGGCTGCCCGGAGCCGGCGTGCGGCGCGTCCACGAGGAGCAGGTCCTCGTCGAAGGCCCCGCACCGCAGGTCGGCCTCCGCGTCGACGGCCCTGATCAGCCGGAGGCCGAGGTCCTTGAGCGCGGTGAAGTCGCCGTGCGGGTGCCTGCCGTGCAGCTGGATGGCCCGCACCCCGGACGCCAGCGCCGCCGCCCGCACCGTGTCCGGGTCCTCCCCGCGGAACACCCCGACGGTCAGGACGTGGCCGGGCACCGCCGCGGCCAGCTCCGCCGCCCGCTCGGGCGTGATCCTGCGGGGGCTCCGGGTCATGACGAACCCGATCGCGTCCGCGCCCGCCTCGACGGCGGTGGCCACGTGCTCGGGCTCGCTCAACCCGCAGATCTTCACATACACCACACCCATGACCTTAGCGGCGGCGGGCGGCCGCCGGTGACCATGCCCAGCTGAGCACGGCCACGATCAGCCCGAACAGGAGCACCCCGTTGGGCAGGTGCGCCCCCAGCCACAGCCAGGTGAAGTGCTGGGCGAGCCCCACGACGAACAGCGCGACGCTGGCCAGCGCGGGCCAGCCCGCCCCGCGCCCGGGACGCCAGACGAGCACGGCCAGGACGATCTGGACGAGGGCCACGAGGTGGACGACCATGCCCGCCATGACGTGCGTCTCGGCCATGGCGGCGGACTCCACGGCCTGGCCGGCGAACGAGGCGGCCACGAGCAGCGCGGCGGCCTGGGCGGTGACGACGATGCGCAGGCTGTGAAGCAGGCCCGGCGAGAGCCGGGCGGCCGTCCTGGGGTGCTGAAGCATGGTTTCCGGCATGGTGATCAGAGGTCCTTTCCTGAAAGGCAGGGAGTTGACGGACCAATGTTCGGGCCGCGGGCCGCCGACGGTCGTCAGCCTGCCGGGTGATCGCCCGTCCGCCACCCGGCGGACCCCGCTCAGGAGGGCGGGCGCGGCTGGCGTACCGGGCGGAAGGAGGCGTCGACCAGGCCCGTACGGTGGGCCACGACCGCGGCCTGGATGCGGTTGCGCAGCCCCAGCTTGTCCATGGCCGCCGCGACGTGGGTCTTGACCGTCGTCACCCCCACGTGCAGCTCCTCCGCGATCTCCGCGTTGGACAGCCCGGTGCCGACCAGGGCGAGCACCTCGAGCTCGCGCTCGGTCAGCCCGGCGGGCGGGGGCGCGGCGGCCTGCTCCTCGGCGGACAGGAAGCGCTCCACGACCCGCCGCAGCACCGACGGCGCCAGGAGCTGCTCGCCCGTGGCCGCCCGGCGCACGGCGTCCACCATACGTTCAGGTTCGTCGTCCTTGACCAGGAAACCGACCGCGCCGGCCCGCAGTGCGGCGTAGACGTCGGCGTCCTCGGCGAACGTCGTCAGCACGACGATCCGGGTGCCCGGCCGGGCGGCGAGCACCCGCTTGATCGCCTCCAGCCCGTCCACCCTGGGCATGCGCAGGTCCATGAGGATCACGTCGGGCAGGTGGCGCTCGGCCAGGCGCACCGCCTCGGCGCCGTCCTCGGCCTCGCCGACGACCTCCATGTCGCCCGCGGCCTGCAGCAACATCCGCACGCCCGCGCGTACGAGCGCCTGGTCGTCGGCCACCAGCACGCGGATCACGCGGCGCTCCTCGACGGGAGGTTCGCGGCCAGCAGCCAGCCGCCCTCGCCGTCCGGACCGGCGGTGAGGGTGCCGCCGAGGGCGCGGACGCGTTCGCGCATGCCGGCCAGGCCGCGCCCGGACGAGGGCAGGCGTTCGGCGGCGCTGGCCGGGCGGCCGTTGCGGATCTCCACCGACAGCCCCTCCTCCGAGGGGGTGACGGCGACGCGGACCCGGGTGCCGGGGCCGGCGTGTTTGAGCACGTTGGTGAGTCCTTCCTGGACGATGCGGGCGGCGGAGGCCCGGGCGATGAGCGGAGCCCGGTCGGTGGCGGGGTCGAGGTCGAGGTCCACGACGAGCCCGGCGGCGGCCATGCGCTCGGCGGACTCGCGGACCACGTCGGAGGGGTTGGCGAGCAGGTCGGGCTGGCGTTCGGGGTCGCGCAGCAGGTCGAGCAGGTCGCGCAGGTCCTGCAGCACCTGGTGGCCGGTCTCGCGAATGTCGGTGAGTGCTTCGGCGACGGGGCCTTCTGGGGCGGTGTAGCGGGCGGCGCCGGCCCGCAGCACCATCGCCCCCACGTGGTGGGCCACGATGTCGTGCACGTCGCGGGCGATGCGCTCGCGCTCGGCAAGCTGGTCGGCGCGCACCTGGGCGACGGCCGCCCGGGCGGACTCCTCGGCGCGCAGCCGCTCGGCGGCCGCCGCTGCCTGGCGCATGCCGAGGTAGCGGCCGATCGCGACGGGCGTGGCCACCAGCGTCATGAGAGTTCCGACGCGGAACCCGGTGATCTCGGTGACCGGGCCGACGACGGCGATCGCGGTCAGCATGCAGCCCGCGAAGTACGCGACCGCCGTCCACGCCCAGGAGCTCACCCGCATCGTGAACACGCCGAGCGCGATCAGCGTGAGAATCACGCAGGTGGTGACGGCGTCGTTCAGGTAGGTGTCGGTGGTGACGAGCAGGACGCCCTGCGCGAGGAACACCAGCCCGGGCAGCCGCCTGGCGATGCCCAGCGACAGGCCCCCGACCACGGCGAGCAGCCCGACCATCCAGACGGGCTGGGAGCCCGTGTGCCAGCTGGTCCAGGTGCTGAGCACGGTGATCGCCACCCCGCCGGCCGCCAGCAGCGCGTCGGGCGTGACGTCCCGCTCCTCCAGCCGCCCCGCGGAGCTGCGCAGGTACGCCCCGAGCAGGGCGGGGAAGACCGGCAGGAAGACCGAGTACACCCAGCTGTTCATCGTGAGCGCGATGCCGGGATCGGCCATGTTGGCCGCGGTCGCCGCGATCGTGGCGGCCACCGCGACCGTGACGGCCCGCCACTCGGAGCGGTATCCCGCCACCCCGAGCGCGACGCAGACGAGGATCTGCACCGTGTTGGAGGTGAACGACCCGAGCTGGTCGGTCACGACCAGGAACCCGGCCAGGTAGAGCACGACCGGCACCGGCCGGCGCCGGACGAACCCCATGGGCACGCCCGCCAGCAGCGCCATCGGGATGTTCATCTCGGCGGGCAGGAACTCGGTGTCGCCCGCGTGTGCCGTCGTCAACAGATCCAGGCCCACGCCCGAGGCCGCGAGCAGCACATCCAGCGGCCAACCACGCCAACGCATGCCCCACACGGTATCGGGCCAGCCTGACGGGCTGATCCTCCGCTCGGAGGACCCCGCCTCCTCCATCTGGCCGCAGGTCCGCCCCGACGAGGGAGCGCCCGGGAGAGATCGCACCCCTAGGTTTCCGGACATGCCTAACGACACCGCACTTTTTCTCGGCCAGTTCTTGCGTACCCCCGCCACGATCGGAGCCGTCGCGCCCAGCTCGCGGCGGCTCGCCGCGGCCGTCTGCGCGCCCATCCCCGAGCGCGGCGAGCCCACGGTGGTGGAGCTCGGCCCCGGCACCGGCCCGTTCACGGCGGAGATCCAGCAGCGGCTGGGCGGGCGCGGCCACCACCTGGCCGTGGAGGTCAACGAGCCGATGGCACGGCTGCTGGCGGCCCGCTTCCCGGCCGTGGACGTGGTGCACGCCGACGCGGCCCGGCTGGGCGAGCTGCTCGCCGAGCGCGGGCTGTGGCAGGCGGACGTGGTGGTGAGCGGGCTGCCGTGGGCGGCGTTCCCGCAGAGGTTGCAGCACTCCTTGCTGGACGCGGTGACGTCGGCGATGAGCCAGGGGGCGGCGTTCACGACGTTCTCCTACATGCACGCCATCCCGCTGAGCTCGGCCCGGCGTTTCCGCGCGCTGCTGGCCGAGCGGTTCGAGGAGGTCGTGCCGGGGCGTACGGTCTGGCGCAACACTCCTCCGGCCTTCGTCTTCCATGCGCGCAGGCCCCGGACTTAAGGTGAGGGGAGGCGGCCATGGTGCGCGCAGGCCGGGGTGAGCCTCTGCCTCGTCCCCGGAGCAACGTTCTCGGCCTCGGTGAACAGGCCCTCGACATCCGCGCGACCCAGGCCGCCCCGTCCTCCTCCCGCTACCCGAGGCCCGGGGAAGCACACCCGCCGCTCAGCCGAACGACGGGGGCCGCTTCTCCCGCACCGCGCGCACGCCTTCGGCCACGTCGGGGCCGGTGAAGCCGAGGAACTCCATGGCCAGGGAGGCGTCGAAGGCGGGACCGGCCAGGCGCAGCCAGTTGTTGAGCGAGTATTTGGTCAGCCTGATCGCCTCCTGGGCGCCGGAGGCGAGCCTGACCGCGATCTCCATGGCCTTGTCGTGCACCTGGTCGTCGTCCACGCAGAGGCTGACCAGGCCCATCCGCTCGGCCTGCGCGCCCGTGACGGGCTCGCACAGCAGCAGGTGGTACTTCGCCTTGGCCAGGCCGCACAGCAGCGGCCACACGATCGCCGCGTGGTCGCCCGCCGCGACGCCGAGCCTGGTGTGCCCGTCGATGATCCGCGCGGTGCGGCCCGCGACGGAGATGTCGGCCAGCAGCGCCACCGCCAGTCCGGCCCCGACCGCCGGGCCCTGGATGGCCGAGACGATCGGTTTGGAGCAGTTGAGCACGTTGTACACGATGTCACGGGCCTCGGCGAACACGCGCAGCCTGGTGGCGTGGTCGCGGGTCATCTCCTCGATCATCGACAGGTCGCCGCCCGCGGAGAACGCCTGGCCCTCTCCCCTGACGACCACAGCCCTGACGCCGTCGTCCCGGTCGGCGTCGCGCCAGATCTCGCCCAGCTCGCGGTGGGCGGTCGCGTCCACGGCGTTGAGCCTGGACGGCTCGCTGATCGTGACCCGGAGCACGCCGTCGGCCGGGGTGTCGATCTTGAGCTTGGTGTACGTCAAAAGGACTCCCCCAGCGTCAAAACGACTCCCGCAGCCGGTCGGCGACGTACTCGCGGGCCTCGATGGCCTGGTCGAACAGGCCCGGCAGGACGAAGAAGCCGTGCACCGCGCCGTCGAACCTGCGCAGCTCGGCCGGCACGCCCGCGTCCGCCAGGCGGCGGGCGTACCGCTCGCCCTCGTCCCTGAGCACGTCGCACTCGGCGGTCACGACCGTCGCGGGCGCGAGGCCGGCGACGTCGGGCAGGCGCAGCGGCGACAGCCGCGGGTCCGCCGGGTCGGCGCCGGGCGCGTACTGCCGGGCGAACCACGCCATCTCCTCGGCGTCCAGCCCGAACCCCTTGGCGAACTCGCGGTAGCTCGGCGTGTCCATGCCCACGTCGAGCGCGGGATAGACGAGCGCCTGGTGCGTGAGGGTCAGCCCGGCGTCGCGGGCCTGCCAGGCGGCGACGGCCGCGAGGTTGCCGCCCGCGCTGTCGCCGACGACGGCCACGCTGCCGTTGCTCTGGTAGAAGGCGGGGCGGGCGAAGATGTTGCGCACCACCGTCCAGGCGTCCTCGGCGGCGGCCGGGAACGGGTGCTCCGGAGCCAGCCGGTAGTCGACGGACACCACCACGGCGCCGGTGCGGATGGCCAGGTCGCGCCCGGCCGCGTCGTTGCGTTTGACGCTGCCGAAGACCCAGCCGCCGCCATGGAAGTAGACCACTACCGGCAGCGGGCCGTCGCCCGGGTCGGCACGGTAGATCCGGATGGGCACGCCCTCCGCCAGCTCGTCCCGGACGAACGGCAGTTTCGTCGACGCCCCCCGGTGGGCGGCCAGGCCGTCCTGCGCGCGCAGCTCCTGGATCCCGGCCAGGTCGAGCGTGGCCGGATCGGTGTTCAGATCCGACGGGTAGAGGGCGACGTACTCCCGCGCCTGGGGGTGCAGCGGCATGATCGCAGCCTAGCGGGCCGCCTCGATGAACGCATCGAAGAGCCGGGCGTCGCCGTCACGCTCCGGGTGCCACTGGACACCCACGCCGAACCTGTGGCCCTGCAGCTCGATCCCCTCGACGATCTGGTCCTCCGCCCAGGCCACGGCCAGCAGGCCGCTGCCGAGGCGGCGTACGGACTGGTGGTGGGGCGCGGTGACCTCGACCCGCTCGCCCACGGCCTTGCCGAGCTTGCTGGAGACGCTGACCTGGATCGTGTGGCCGGCGTCCGGCTCGCCGTGGCGGTCGTTGTCGAGCACCTGGGGCAGCCAGGGGATCAGCGTGCCGCCCTGGGCGACGTTGAGCACGTGCATGCCCCTGGCGATGGCCAGGATGGGCACGTCGGCCCGGACGGCGGCCCTGGCCAGGGCCAGCTCGAACCGGTCGCGGTGCCGTTGCGGCTCGGGCACGCGCTCGTCGCGCTCGCCGCCGTAGGCGTCCGCGCCGACCTCCGTGCCTCCGGCCAGCACGATGCCTTGGAGGCCGCGTACGTAGTCCTCGATTGCGGGCGTGCCGATCGGCGGCAGCATCACGGGCGCGCCCCCCGCTCGCCCGACCGCCTTGGCGTAGGAGGGAGGTGACAGCACGGCCTCGCGTACGTAGTCACTCCAGCGGGCGGCCTCGAGGTAGGCGGTGATACCGATCAACGGTCGGGACATGCGATCTCCAGGGGGCATAGGAGCCGCCATCAGCCTGTCGAGGTGACGGCCACATGCCCATCATGGCGCAGACTCTTTCCGTTATGTCACCTCTCCCAAAGATCTACCACTTCTGTCCCCGTGGAGTGATGCGCCGCCCTCCCGCCGATGGCCTCAGACGGCACAGCCCCGGGGAGCATCGTGCCCGTGACCTGGTCATGCGCGCCGTGAGGCGGACACCGTTCCCCACGGCACCCGGCCCACGCGCGTCCAGCCCCGCGCACCCGCGCCGCGCGTCCGGCCGGGCTCAGGCGAGCGCGGGCGTGACGTAGACCTCGGCGCCCGGGGGCAGGGCGCAGTCGAGACCGCCGAGCCCCCGGGCGTTCTCGCCGCACACGATCATGCTGATGTGCCTGCGGATGCGCCCGTACTCGTCGCGCAGCCGCGCCTCCAGCAGCGGATGCGTACGTCGGAGCATGTCGAGCGCCGACCCCAGGGTGGGCGGCGAGTCGCGGTCGGCGGCGACGGCGAAGACCTTGACCTCCGTGCTCCCGCTCACCCACCGGCGCAGCATGCCCGGGAGCACGAAAACCACCATGGTCACCATCGTCTAGAGCACCGCCGCGCGCACCGTGAGCACGTCGGGCAGGTGGCGGCCGACCAGCGACCAGGTCTCGCCGTCGTCGCGCGAGCAGTAGACCTCGCCGTCGCGCGTGCCGAAGAACACCCCCGCCTCCGACGCGGTCATCGCGTCACGCAGCACGCTCCCGTGCACTGGCCCCTCGGGCAGCCCCGTGCCGAACGGCCGCCACGACTGGCCCGCGTCGTCGCTGCGGTAGACGCGGTAGCGGTGATCGACCGGCGTGCGGTCCATGTCGGCGTTCAGGGGCAGCACGAAGACGGTGCCGGGCCGCGACGGGTGCGCCACGATCGGGAAGCCGAAGTCCGACGGCAGCCCCGCGCCGATGTCGTGCCAGCTCCCGCCGAAGTCGTCGCTGCGGTAGACGCCGAAGTGGTGCTGCAGGTAGAGCCGCTCGGGACGGGAAGGGTCCATGGCGACCTTGTGCACACACTGCCCGAACTCCGGGTATTGCTGCCCCTCGGGCAGGAAGGGGGCCCGGATGTTCTGGTTGGCGGCCTCCCACGACAGCCCGCCGTCGGTGGAGCGGTAGAAGCCGCCGGTGGAGATCGCGACGCCCAGGGTCTGGGGGTCGCTCGGGTGCACGATGATCGTGTGCAGGCACAGGCCGCCGCCGCCCGGCTGCCACTGCGGCCGGTGCGGGTGCTCCCACAGCCCCTCGACCAGCCGGTAGGTGACGCCGCGGTCCTCGGAGCGGAACAGCGCGCCCGGCTCGACGCCCGCCCACACCACGCCGGGCTCGGACGGCGAGGGTGCGAGCTGCCACACCTTCGTCAGGGTCGTCTCCGTCTTCTCCGGGAAGGCGATGGGCGGCTGCTCCGCCTCGCCCCAGGTCTTCCCGAGGTCGTCCGAGTAGACGACGGACGGGCCGAAATGACCGTATTCGATGCCGGCCAGGAGCCGGGGTGTGGTGCCGCGGGTGTCGATCGCCACCGAGGGCACCGCGACCGTGGAGAACTGGATCGGCTCGATCTCGAACGGGCCGCCGCCGGTCGAGCGGGCGAGGAACAGGCCCTTACGGGTGCCGATCGCGAGGATTGCGTCACTCATGGCATCGCTCCTTCTCGTCGTGCCGCCATCGTGCCACGTAGCACCGACAGGTTCTGAGGACTGGGAGTTTTCCTCCCGCAGGAGCCGCATTACCTGGCGGGTAATCGAGACGCTTCCCTCCAGGCGATAACGTGCCGGACATGGGAGCTGTAGCCATTAATGAGACGTCTTTTGGTGAACTGTTGCGTTCGTGGCGGCAGCAGCGGCGGGTGAGCCAGCTGGACCTGTCCATAGAGGCCGACGTTTCGGCCCGCCACATCAGTTTCCTGGAGACCGGGCGCGCCCGGCCGAGCCGCGAGATGGTGATGAAGCTGGCCGAGGAGCTGGAGGTGCCGCTGCGGCACCGCAACAGGCTGCTGGTGGCCGCCGGGTTCGCTCCGGTCTATCCCGAACGCGAGATACGCGGCCCTGAGTTCGAGATCGTACGCCGGGCGCTGGACAAGATCCTGGCCGGGCACGAGCCGTACCCGGCAGTCGTGGTGGACGCGATGTGGAACCTGGTGGCGGCCAACTCGGCGGCCGCGATGTTCATGGAGGGGGTGCCGGACGAGCTGCTGAAGGAGCCGATCAACGTGATGCGGTTGTCGCTGCACCCGCAGGCGATGGGCGGCCGGCTGCTGAACCTGGCCGAGGTCCGCGCCCATCTGCTGCACCAGCTGCGCAGGCAGTCCGAGATGTCCGGCGACGGGCGGCTGGCCGAGCTGCACGACGAGCTGGCCTCGTACACCTATCCGGGGGTGGACCTGAACGTGGCCCACGTGCCCGGTCCCGCGGACATCCTGGTCCCGCTGCGGATCGCGGCCGGAGACCGGGTGTTGTCGATGTTCACCACGATCGCGACGTTCGGGACGCCGGTGGACGTGACCGTCTCCGAGCTGGCCATCGAGACGTTCTGGCCGAACGACGAGGAGACCGCCGCCGCCTTCCAGGAGGGGTTCAAGCCGGGTTAGCGGGCTGTCGCGGGCAGCTCCGGCGACTGCTCGCCGGCCGCGACGGGCGCGTCGACCGCGAGCGGGGCGCGGCCACCGCCGGTGATCGGCAGCCCGCCTGTGACGGTGTAGGTACGCACGTCGTGCGCGCCGCCCGCGGGGGCGGCCGCGGCCGTGAAGGCCACGTAAGCCTTGCCGCCGGGGATGATCGAGGTGGAGATGTAGTCGCCGGCCATGCGGCCGTCCGCGGTGTTGGCGAACCAGCCGGGCTCCATCGGCCCGTACAGCTCGGCGGGCGGCGACCAGCTCGCGCCGCCGTTGCCGGAGGAGGTGTAGCCGACCGTGAGGCGGCAGGTGGCGGCCGTGCAGTCGGCGGCCGGGTAGCGGTAGTACGCGAGCGCCAGCCTGGCGGTGCTGCCGGAGCTGTCGCGATCGACGCCGAGGCCGGGGATGAAGTGGTCTCCGCCGTCGTTCGTTATCCGCGTGACGTCGCCCCACTCCTCGCCGGTGGCCGAGGTGCTCATGACGATGTCGTTGCCGCCGCAGCTGAGCTGGAAGCGGCAGTCGTGCCAGGCGACGTACACGGTGCCTTGCGCGTCGGCCTCCGCCGACGGCAGCGGCGCGGCCCGCAGCCCGCCGGCGACCGTGTGCCGCCGCACGGTCGCGACGAGCACGCTGTCGCCCCAGCTCGCGCCGCCGTCGCCGGAGCGTATGGAGCGGATCTGCTGCTCCGTGCTCAGGTACGGCACCACGACGGCGCCGTTGGGCCGCACGACCGGCTGCCCGCCGAGACCGGTCGCGGACGTGGGGGTCTCCTGCCAGGTGAGGCCGCCGTCGGAGGAGCGGGACACCTTGATCGCGTTGCCCGCGGCGGCGTCGTCGAACACCGTGTAGCAGCGGCCGTGGAACGGGCTGCGCGGGGCGTTGTCGCAGACGATCCAGCTCTTGTCCAGGTCGCCCCCGTTCGCGACGGCGGTCGTGACCGGGTTCTCCCACGTCCGGCCGCCGTCGGTGGAGCGGCTGGTGAGCACGGCCGCCCCGGTGATCCCGCCCGTGTCGGTGAGCGCCAGCGAGGCGACCAGCCAGACGCCGTGCCTGGCGTCGAACGCCACCGACGGGTCGCTGACCCGGTTGTAGGTCCCGCCGCCGAACGTGGTGATCCCGGGCAGGACGCCCTTGGTCCACGTGGCGCCGTTGTCGGTGGAGGTCGCGAACGCGATGCCGGACGCCCCTCCGTCGAAGAACCGGCCCGCCTGCTGCGCGGCCACGATGGTCGTGCCCGACTGGAAGGTGTCGGGGCCGGCCTGGGTGCCGTGCTGGCTGGTGGCGTTCGCGTACGAGTCGGCCCCGAGCTCCGTCAGGGGGACGGCCTCGGACGCCAGGGCAGGAACGGGGGTGAGGAGGAGCGTCATGGTCAGCAGCCCGCCGATTCCTCGGCGCCTGGCGGGGGATGGCACAGTCCACCTCCACGTTGGCGTGTCATCCTCCACCTCTCACCTTTCGACCCGAACTGTCAAGATCTGTCAGCGTTCGGCCTGGATGATGTCCCGGTGGATGCGTGACAGGGGCACGCCGTCGATCTGGAGGCGGCGAACCGTCTCGTTGACCATGGCGGTCGGGCCGCACACGTACACGTCGTGCTCGGCCCAGGAGTGGAAGCGCTGCGTGACCTCGGGCAGGTGGCCCCGCATCCCGTCGTACGAGGGCTGGTCAGACACCACGGGCAGCACCCGCAGCCAGGGGAATGACGACTCCATTCTGATCAGGTCGGGCAGGTCGTACAGCTCGTCGGCCGTGCGCGCGCCGTACAGCAGGTGGATGTTGGGCCGGCGGCCCGAGGCGATGATGTGCTCGATGATCGCCTTCAGCGGCGCCAGGCCGGTGCCGCCCGCCACGCACAGCACGTCGCGTGTGCTGCGGTCGCAGGGCGTCATCGTGCCCATCGGCGGGCCCAGCATGAGCGTGTCGCCGATGCGGGTGTGCCTGATGAGCGTGGTGGACACCCAGCCGCCGGGGACCGAGCGGACGTGCAGCCTGATCGTGTTGTCGGGGCGCGGCGCGTTCGCGATGGAGAAGGTCCGCCAGACGCGCGGCCAGCGCGCGGTCTGCACGTTGACGTACTGTCCCGGCGTGTACGGCAGCTGCTGCGTGGGCCGCAGCGTGAGGACCGCGATGTCACGATGGCGCTGCTCGTGGTCGATCACGTCGGCCAGCCACCAGGCGGGCGTGTCCCCCGAGTCGGAGTCGGCCGCCTCCATCATGAGATCCGCGGCCGCCGTGTACGCCGCGACCCAGGCCGCCTCGATCTCGTGGTTCCAGACGTCGGCCGCGAAGCGGCGGATGGTGGCGAGCAGCGCGTTGCCGACCGCGGTGTAGTGCTCGGCGAGCACGCCGTACTTGCGATGGTCCCTGCCCAGCTGGCCCAGGAAGGCCGCGAGGCTGTCCGGGCTGTCCAGGCTCCACACGATCCGGGTCAACGCGCTGAACAGGCGATCGCGCTGAACGTCCATGGCGGGCGGGAACATGCCGCGCAAGTGCGGGCTTTCGGCGAACAGCCGGCCGTAGAAGTAGGCCGTGGCCTTGTCGGCCTGCGGTTCGATGACGGAGAAACTCTCTTTTACCAAGCGCGGATTCAACGACATTTACCAACCCCACCTAGGGACCGGAAAGGTATTCCGGTCGTGTCGTTCACCTCCTTGACGGCTCCGGGTCTTGAGCGCCCGGTCCCTCCCCGGCACTCCGATGCGCTCGAAATTGAGTCTTACACCACCGATGACCCGCCACAACCGTTTCCCCCCAATACGGTGGGAAGCGAGCTATCCGTAGTCGTCTGGTGATTTTCTGTGCCTGATTTTCGGACGATTAATGCGAATAAAAATCGCGTTTAATGGCGAGCTCGGCTACCAGCCCCCCGAAGCCGCCGGTGCCCGCCGTGCCGGTGCCGCCCGGTCGGTACGACTCCCCACGTGCCGTACCGACAGGACGCGCCGCCGGCGGGCGTCGTAGCGCGCCCACCACCCTTCGGGCAGTGTCCCCGCCGGGTTGGTAGCGCCCATGCTGTGGTGCCCCACCGCTTGAACGTCCAGGCCGGCATGGGCGTCGGCCGCGTCCATCTTGCGGCCCCATGCCGCGTGCGGGGCGTACGCATCGTCCAGGAAGCGCGAGGCGGCCGCCCGCGCTCGGCGCGGGGACAGCGGTGGCCGGCGGAAGAGCAAGGCCGCCCGGGCCCGCAGCGGCAGTCGGCGAAAGGGGGCGTCCTGCCAGCCCTGTTCGGCCACCCGCAACGCGGTCAGGTAGGCGTCGGCCGCGGCCCGCCACTCCACGACCCGGTCCCGGTCCAGGTCGACCTCCGTCACCAGCCGGTCGGAGTGCCGCTCGGGGATGCCGCAGCGCCGGGCCGGCAGCATGGCCAACCCTTGGGAACGAGGTGAAGACCGTACTCGTCGTCCTCGGAGTCCTCCTTCACCCACACAGCCGTCCGGGTGATCCAGTCGCCAGAGGCCGGCGGCGCACTCAGCCGCTGACGGCGTCACGGTCCTGTGGTTATGACGCCGTTATGACGGCGCTCGACGATCCTGGGTGGGACGGATCCATCAGAAACAGGGGGAGAACATGCGGATTGTCACTGGAATCGTCGTCGCCGCCATGGGGGCCGCTCTGCTGACCGGCTCGATGGCTCATTCCGCGTCCGCGGCCTCGGACAGGGGCGGGCTGGGCAGCGGCAGCGGGCTCGGGCCGAGCAGCGAGATCGGCATGGGAAAGGGGATCAGCTCGGCCCCTCGGGGCAACGCAAGCCGGTTCGGCAGTTAGCACGGCCGCAAGGGGCGCCGGGGAGCTGCACCTCGCCAGGAGCGCGGGCGGCTCCTCGGTGCCGCCCCACCGGGGGTCGCGCGTGGGAGCTGATGGAAACGGAGCGGGCCGTCCTTGAGCCGGCCACTGACTCCGTTCCCGTCCCGTCGCGGCAGGCGTACCATCCGGCCATGGCAGTCCTCCATCCCCGGCGGGTGGCCTGGGAAGGCGCTCGGATCTTCGTCTCTGCCGCGAACACGGACGCCTACTGGTGGCTTAGCGACGCGGTCGGCCACTATCTGGGGATCATGTACCAGCTGCAGCTGTGCGAGACGCGGTTGCGGTTACAGGCGGAGGCGGAGGCGGAGGCGGTCTACGCGGAGGCGGGCGCGTGGCGCGCCCGATTGGACGAGCTCCTGGACACCCACCCCGCCGCGGCCGCGATCCTCACCCAGATGATCTCCGAGACGACCTCCCGCCTTCCCTGACGCAAGCGGCATGGCTCCCACGCGCAGCGCCGCGGCTGAGCGGCCGCTCACTCCAGTCTTTGCTGCATTGATCAATTGTCGATGCCTCCGGAGACGACCGGCTTCCCGCCGCGCCGGACGAGCAGCAGCCCATTTGGCACCTCCGCGCAATGGAACGAACCCCCATACGGCTCGAAGCCATCGTGACAGCCTTCTGCGTTCCAGTACACGCTTGGAGCCTTCCGATTGTGATTGACCAGCGGCTTGTTACGCCTGGACACCAGCGACACGACATAACAGGGTCGCGGGTTGCGGAAACGCTGCCCACTTGGCATGACCCGCTCGAGTCCGGTACGGTCATCGACACGCAGATTCGCACTTATGCCTGACTTTATGGCAAGGATCTGAAGCTCGTCGGCCATATGCCGTGAGACGGTATAAATCACACGGTGACCAGATTGCTTGTGCCGGCTTCCATCACCCTCGACCATCGCATCAAGAAAAGAGCTTATGGTCTGCGGTGGCCACTCACCGACCAAAGAGGGAATTCGCTTGTCCACGGCATGACCGAGCCGGGCCAGCATGTCTCTGAGGGCAATGCGTTGTGTACGCACACAGCCGTTTCCGGAGACCGGCACGTAGGCGGGAAGTCCCATCGCCTGAATCGTCTCCACCATACGATCGAGAACCGGCCCTCGGTTCTAGGTGAGAACGATCTGATGCCCGTTGACTGATCCCTCGGCAAGGTAGTAGCCAAGGAAACGCGCGAAAGGCTCTATCGGAAATGACACCCCCGGATAGCTTCGCACGCAAAGGACGCCGGAGTCACGACGCACCCAGGATCTCTCGGTGGCGGCGATCCGCACCGGCTCGGGCGCTCCCGGCCCCCAGCCTGCCCCCTTCTGGTATCGGACCCTACGGTGCAGCAGATCCAGCGGTGATTCCACGCCGAATTCCTGCTCGCCACGCCTGGCGGCTCTGGTGTCCACCCGTTGGACCCAGAGCCTATGACCTGGACCGACGAGCAGGTTTATCTGCTCCGATCGGACACGATAAGCCTGACCCGAGGAACCAATGTGCACTGTCCTCGTCGCCCGCTGATACTCCAATTGCCCCGTTCGGGGATTGATTGTCCCGAAGTCCTCACTGCCGTCCACGGCCGGCCAGCGCTTCCAACCGTGACGCGTGAGAACTTCGGAAGCGTCGTCGTAGCCGATTTCCCGCCCTGCGCGTTCTGACCTGGTCACCTCACCAGGAAACCAAAGGCCACCGACAATTCAGGGGAAGGTCAATTCAAGGGCAAACTCGCCCATTGGCCTCGAATGCCTCATGAGTCAAGGGCATGAGCTCCGCCCACAAGGCCTCCATCTTCTCGGCGACCATCTCGATCTCGCGCTGCGGGAACGACGGGAAGGCGGAATCCTCGCGCTTCACACGAAGAGACAGGAAGTTCATCAAGGCACGGGCGTTGCAGGTGGCGTACATCGAGGAATAGAGGCCCACGGGCAGCACCGTGCGGGCCACCTCGCGCGCCACCCCGGCCTCGAGCATTTCCAGATAAGCCCGATAGGACTGCCGGTAGCTTTCCTGGGTCGCCTCCGTCACCACCTTTTGCTGCTCGGCGGTGCCGTCCTTGAACACGTATTTGCCGGGCTTTCCTTCCTGCACCAGCTTCCGGTCGGGCCCCGGCACATAGAAAACCGGCGTCAACTTCCGATATCTGCCGGACTCCTCGTTATAGGAAAAGGTGCGGTGCCGCATGAACTCCCGGAATACGAAGATCGGCGCGCTGACGTAGAAGGTCATGGAAGAGTGCTCGAACGGCGTGCCGTGCCTGTCGCGCATCAGGAAGTTGATGAGGCCCTTGGAACGCTGGGGATCGGCTTCGATCTCCGCCAGAGAGCTCTCACCCTTGGTGGAGACGCGTGCGGCCCACAGCACGTCGGCGTCCGACGCGGCGGCCTTGACCAGCTCCACGTCCACGTCGCTGCGGAACTTGATCTCGGTCTCGGGTTCGGCATTGCCCATGGAGAGCCCCCGCTCAGGTTGGGTGTTGTGACGGCATCAAGCAAACCAGGTCGGGCCACTCGGCGCGAGTCAGGGGTGAGGCAGGCCGGCAAGGAGGAGTCACAGGCGGTAGACGCGGCGGGCGTTGCCTGAGCCGATCATGTGGGCGACGCGGGCGGCGTCGTCGGGGCTCCACTCCCCCGACGCCAGCCGCGACGCGAGCGCCGCGCCGAGCGCCTGCCGGTAGTGGAGCGCGCCCAGGTAGCCCGTCTCGGCCACGCCGTGGCAGCCGGTGCTGAACAGCTGCTTGTGGAACGGCGCCAGCTCGAGCAGCTCGTCCACGACCCTGGCCGAGGCGGCGGCGGTGTGCGGGAGGGCGAGGCCGACGTCCACGTACACGTGCGGGTAGAGGGCGGCGAGGTAGGCGGCCTGGCGGTGGTACGGGTAGCAGTGCAGCAGGATGATCGGCACGCCGAGCGGCTGCAGCATCGTGGCGAACTCGCTCAGCCGGCCCGGGTCGGTGCGGTGCAGGTCGAGGCCCGAGCCGCCGAAGCCCGTGTGGAACTGGACGGGCAGTCCCCGCTCCCTGGCCACGTCGACCGCGCACCAGAGCAGGTGGCGCAGCATGATCTCGTCGGTCAGCGGCTGCTTCGGGTCCGACAGCCGCCGGTTGGCCGCCGCGATCACCGATCCCCTGCTGGGCCTGGACGGATCGAAGTCGAGGCCGCACAGCGCGCCGATGACGGTCTTGAGCCCGACCGCCCTGGCGGCCCTGGCGGCCAGCTCCTCGCCGAGGCCGTCCAGGTAGTCCACGGCCAGCTGGGCCGTCTCGGCCACGTGCCGTTCGATCTGCTCGATCCGTACGAGCTCGTCCGCGGCGGCCCCGCCGTGGCGGCCCATCTCGGTGGCCGTCAGCACCTCGGCGTCCTCCGCGCCCGGGGCGGTGTCCACCAGGAACGCCACCACGCCGGCCCCCGCCAGCAGGCGCCGGTTGACCTCGGCCGCGCCCAGCTCCGCACGGCGGGAGAGGTAGACGGCGGGCGGCGCGTGCGGCTCCAGGTCGAGCACCGGCGCGCACCACCGGCGCACGGCCGCGCCGAACGGCGTGTCGAAATGGGTGGTGCCGGGCGGCGCCGGGCTGCCGCCCTCGTTGATGAGCAGCTCGAACTGGGCTCTGCTCAGGTCGTCTCGCCGTACCCCGTGACAGTGGTGGTCGACGAGCGGGGCGAGCAGCGCGTCACGCACCGTGGAGGGTAGATCTACGGGGAGCATGCGGAGACTCTAGGGGAGCCCCGCATGCCCCCGCGGCGGTTTTACCTACGACGGGGACCGCTCACCTGCGGCACAGGCGCAGCACGTTCGCGATGATCTTCGCGCCCGCGCCGCCCTCCTGCGTGAGGATCGACTCGGGGTGGAACTGCACCCCGAAGCGCCGCCGCTCGACGTCCTCGATGGCCATGACGTTGTCGTCGGGCGTGAAGGCGGTCGCGGTGAAGCCGACGACGCCGGGCCGCTTGGCGTGCAGCGAGTGGTAGCGGGCCGCGGTGAACTCCTCGGGCAGCCCCTCCAGCAGCGCGCTGCCGGCCTCCACCCGGGCGACCTGGCCGCGCTTGCCGTGCTCGGGGTAGTCCAGCAGCTCCAGCGTGCCGCCTTCGTGCTCCACCATGGCCTGTAGCCCCAGGCAGACGCCGAACACCGGCAGGTCGCGGGCGTAGACCTGGTCGAGCAGCGCCGCCATGCCGAAGTCGGACGGCCAGCCCGGCCCGGGCGAGAGCACCACCAGGTCGGGCGCGATGTCGTCGATCATGTGGGCCGGGAAGCCGTGGCGCAGCGTCACCACGTCGGCGCCTTCCTGACGGAAGTAGTCGGCCAGCGTGTTGACGAAGGAGTCCTCGTGGTCGACGAGCAGCACCTTCATGCCCTGGCCCGGCTGCGGCCTGGGCTCGGGGACCGGGACGGCGTCCGGCCGGTTGACCGCGGCCAGTGCGCCGAGCAGGGCGCTGGCCTTGAGCTCGGTCTCGCGCTCCTCCGACTCAGGGTCGGAGTCGAACAGCAGCGTGGCCCCGGCCCGCACGCTCGCCACGCCGTGCTTGATCTGCGCGGTGCGCAGGGTCAGGCCGGTGTTCATGGAGCCGTCGAAGCCGATGAAGCCGATGGCGCCGCCGTACCACTTGCGGGTGGTGGCCTCGTGGTCCTCGATGAACTGCATCGCCCACGTCTTGGGCGCGCCGGTGACCGTGACGGCCCACATGTGGGTGAGGAACGCGTCGAGCGCGTCGAACTCGGGGCGCAGCCGCCCCTCGATGTGGTCGACCGTGTGGATCAGGCGGGAGTAGAGCTCGATCTGGCGGCGGCCGATGACCTTGACGGTGCCCGGGACGCAGATGCGCGACTTGTCGTTGCGGTCGACGTCGGTGCACATGGTCAGCTCCGACTCCTCCTTGACGCTGGACAGGAGGGTGCGGATGGCCTCGGCGTCCTCGACCGGGTTGCTGCCGCGGGCGATGGTGCCGGAGATGGGGCAGGTCTCGACGCGGTCGCCGGTGACCCTGACGTACATCTCGGGCGAGGCGCCGACCAGGTGCTCGCCCTCGCCGAGGCTGATGATGAACTCGTACGGCGCGGGGTTGCTGTGCCGCAGGCCGCGGTAGAAGGCGGCCGGATCGGTGCAGACGGCGTGGAAGACCTGTCCGGGCACGACCTCGAACAGATCGCCGCGCTTGAACTTCTCCTTCGCGGCGGCCACGACCTTGGCGTACTCGCCCTTCTCCGGGTCCTCGGGCAGCCGGCCGGGGGGCACGGGCTCGGCGCTGGCGCCGGTGCGCTCCAGGCCGCGGGTGGTGGCGCCGTCGACGGTGAACTCGTAGCGGTATTCGACGCTGGTCTCGCGCTGCCTGTCGATCACGACGAGCCGGTCGGGCAGGTGGAGGACGAGGTCGCGCTGGTCGTCGGGGCGGACGAGCTCCTGCCTGATGGGCTCGAACTGGAAGGCCAGGTCGTAGCCGAACGCGCCGTACAGGCCCAGGTGCGGGTCGTCGCCCTTGAAGGCGGCGATGACCTCGCGGATCGCGGTGAACACGGTGGGCCTTCTGCTGCGCATCTCCTCCGGCAGCAGGTCTTCCGACTCCGGTATGTGCACCGCGACGTGGTCCGGGGTGGGCTCGGCGACCGGCTTGCCCGCGGCCAGCAGGCAGGAGGCGACGGCGGGCAGCACGACCCGGCCGCGGGCGTTGAGCGCGGTGGCCGAGATGGTGCGGCCCTTGGCGACCAGCTCGAGGCATGGATCGACGTAGCCGAAGGCCCAGCGGCTGTAGCGGCCCGGGTAGTCCATGCCCGAGGAGAACGCGCCGCCGCGCCTGGTCCCGAGCGCGGTCACGATCTCTTCCAGCGCCGCCTCGTCCACCTCGCGCGCCTCGCGCTCGACTCCGATGCCCCCGGCGGTGGTATATCCGCTCGTCTCCACGTCCTGCCCCTTTACCACGTCAAATGATCGAGCCCCGGGGGCGGACACGCGAAAGGCCGCCATCCGGGGCGGCCGTCCGTTCAGGAATGCGAAACACACGCCGCCTAGGAGCGGCGCCACCACTGAAGCTGGTCGTGATTTCGCATGCACACAGGTTAACCGCCGGACCATGATCGCGCAACGCGGTGGCGGGAGAGCCGGCCCGGCCCTCGCCTCCCGGGATGTTCAGAGGAGATCACCAAGGAGCAGGGTGTGCCCGAGGAGGAGCGGGCTGCCTTCATCGCCGAGGGCGCCGCGCTCACGCGGCCGGACCTCCCGCAGGAGGAGAAGATCGGCGGGTGGAGAAGATGGACGTCATCCGGTCCGCCGGCGGCCACGCGAGCCGACAAGACGGCGCTGCTCGTGCGGGCCCTGCAGCTGACCAGATTACATTTCGCGCCGTCTCTTGCTTTCCCGACAAGACCTCTTCACGCTTCTCGACAGAGGCGTGAAGATCACCTCTTGTCGCTAAGTCTCGTAAGTCTCGAAGGAGAGGCGCGCGTGCCCGAAACCCCCCGCTGGCGGGCGATCCTGACCGGGATCGTCGTCGTCGCAGGCTTATCCGTCCCGCAGGCCGCAGCTTACGCGGCGCCGAACCCCGCCAAGATAGACGCGACCGTCCAGGCGCAGCTGGCGCAGGACGACAAGGCCACTTTCTGGGTCCGGATGAAGGGGGCTGCCGACCTCAGCGGCGCCCGCCGGGCCGTCACCAAGGACGCAAAGGCCGAGCTGGTCTTCGAGTCGAAGACCGAGCGGGCCAGGACCGCGCAGGAGGGCCTGCGCAAGCTGCTCGACTCCCGCCACGCGGACTACACCTCGTACTGGATCGTCAACGCGGTGCGGGTGACCGCGGACGAGAAGCTGGCAGGCGAGATCGCCAAGCTGCCCGAGGTCGAGAGCCTCGAGCCGGTCCGCACCTACTCCCTGCCCAAGCCTGTTACGGGCAGCGCGGAGAACAAGGTCAACGCGGTCGAGTGGAACATCGACCGGGTCAACGCCCCGCGCGTCTGGAGCGAGCTGGGCAACCGCGGCGAGGGCATCGTCGTCGCCCACATCGACTCCGGCGCCCAGTTCGACCACTCCGAGCTGGTCCAGGGCTACCGGGGCAGAAACCAGGACGGCACGTTCAGCCACGACTACAACTGGTTCGACCCGGCGCGCATCTGCCCGGCGGCCGCGCCGTGCGACAACAACGGCCACGGCACCCACACCATGGGCACGATGGTCGGCGCGAACGGCATCGGCGTCGCGCCCGGCGCCAAGTGGATCGCCGCCAAGGGCTGCGAGGTCAACACCTGCACCGACGCCTCCCTGCTGGCGGCCGGCCAGTGGATCCTGGCGCCCACGGACCTCAGCGGCCGTAACCCGCGCCCCGACCTGGCGCCCGACATCGTCAACAACTCCTGGGGCGGCCCCGGGAACGATTTCTGGTACAAGGAGACGGTCGAGGCGTGGATCGCGGCCGGCATCTTCCCGGCGTTCGCCAACGGCAACGAGGGCCCGGCCTGCCGCACCAGCGGCTCGCCCGGCGACTACGTGAGCAGCTACAGCGCGGGCGGCTTCGACGTCAACAACGCGCTGTACAACCGGTCGAGCAAGGGCGAGGGCGAGGGCGGCGAGATCAAGCCGAACATCGCCGCCCCGGCCGTCAACGTGCGCTCCTCGACCCCCGGCAACTCTTACGACAGCTACACCGGCACGTCGATGGCCTCGCCGCACGTGGCGGCCACGGTCGCGCTGATCTGGTCGGGCTCGCCGGGGCTGCAGGGCAACGTGGCGGCCACCCGGCCGCTGCTCGACAGCACCGCGACCGACGTCAACGACACCAGCTGCGGCGGCACCGCGACCGACAACAACATCTGGGGTGAGGGCAGGCTCGACACGTACGCCGCCGTGCAGGCCGCGCCCCACGAGGGCCTCGGCGACCTGCGCGGCACGGTCACCGCGGGCGGCGCGCCCGTGGCCGGGGCGGCGGTCACGGTCTCCGGGCCGCTGAGCCGCGCCGTGACGACCGGCGAGGACGGCACGTACGCCATCCCGCGCCTGCTGCCCGGCGACTACCAGGTCAGCGTGGAGAAGTTCGGCCACGACAAGGCCACCGCTCCGGCCACGATCACGGCCGGTCAGTCCACGACCGCCGACGTGACCATGGTCAGACAGGCCGCGGGCGTGGTGTCCGGCACGGTCAGCACGGCGGGCACGCCGGAGCCGGGCGCGACGGTGGCGGCCACCGGCACTCCGGTCAGCGCGGTGACCGACGCGGCGGGCCGCTACCGGCTGACGCTGCCGCACGGCGACTACGAGCTGGCGGTCACGCCGTCCTCCCGCTGCTCCAGCGGCGCGACGGCGTCCGTCTCGGTGGCCGGCGACGTGGTCAAGCACATCGAACTGCCGCTGCGCGGCGACAACTTCGGCTACACCTGCAAGAGCGGCACGCAGGCGTACGTGGCGGGCACCGAGAAGCTGGCGCTGACCGGTGACGACGAGGCCCAGCAGGTGACGCTGCCGTTCCCGATCCCGTTCTACGGCACGGGTTACGGCAAGGCGTGGATCGGCACGAACGGGTACCTCACGTTCGCCACCGACCGGGTCACCACCGGCAGCAACGGCCGGCTGCCGACCACGAGCACGCCGAACAACGCGGTCTACCCGTACTGGGACGACCTGACGGTGGACGCCCAGGCCGGGGTCTACACCGCGGTGACGGGCACGGCGCCGCACCGGACATTCGTCGTGGAGTGGCGCAACGCCGGCTTCTACAACACCGACGACCAGCGGGTGTCGTTCTCGGCGCTGCTGGGCGAGGACGGCTCGATCGGCTTCCGGTACAAGGACATCGAGAGCGAGCGCGAGCAGGGCTCCAGCGCCACCGTCGGCGTCGAGAACGCGGGCGGCACCGACGCCATGCTGTACTCCTACGAGGAGCCGGTGCTGTCCACCGGGCAGGGCCTGACGTTCACGGCCAGCCGGCACGGCCTGGTCACCGGCGCGGTCACCGACGCCAACGACGGGCAGCCGCTGGCCGGGGCGACGGTGAAAGTGGGCGACGTGGCCACGTTCACGACCGGCGAGGACGGCTCGTTCTACGGGCAGGTGCCGGCCGGCGACTACGACGTCGTGGTCGCCAAGGAGCACTACGGCACCTTCACCAAGCCGGTCACGGTCGCGCCCACCACGGTGACGCGGATCGACACGGCGCTGGTCACCGGCCGGGTGAGCGCGTCGGCCGCCGAGCTGACCGTGGTGATGCCGGCCGAGTCCACCCGCACGCGGACCCTGGAGCTGACGAACCTGGGCTCGCCCACGCCGTACACGGTGGCCTCGGAGCCCTGGTTCGCCGCGACCCCGGCCTCGGGCGAGCTGGCCAAGGGGCAGAAGGTGACGCTGGAGGCGACGCTCTCCAGCGCCGGCGTCGCGCCGGGCACGGTGAAGACCGGCAAGCTGCTCGTCCGGTCGGCCAGCGGCCGGCAGCCGACCATCGAGGTCAAGGTGACGGTCGTGGTGCCCAAGCTCCAGGTGGCCATCGACGCGGGCGCCGGCAAGAGCCTGGTCGACGGCGCCGGTGACACCTGGACGCCCGACAAGAAGTACGCCGCCGGCGGCTACGGCTACGTGGCCACCTCGACCAGCACGTCGAGCACGTCCAGGACCATCGCGGGCACCGGCGACCAGGCGCTGTTCAGGACGGCCAGGGAGAAGATGCTGGAGTACCGGTTCGACAACGTGCCCGCCGGCACGTACACCGTCGAGCTGGACTTCGCCGACCTCAAGAGCACGCAGCCGGGCAGGCGCGTCTTCGACGTGCTGGTCGAGGGGCAGCTGGCGATCCCGGCGCTCGACCTGGCCCTGGAGGCGGGCACGTACACGGCGGTGAGCAGGCAGTACACGGTGAAGGTCACCGACGGCCAGCTCAACGTGCGCTTCGCCACCCGGCAGGGCGCGACGATCGTGAACGCCATCCGCATCTCGGAGCGCCCGGACAAGGCGACTCCGTAGCGGCTTCCGGGTAAGGGCACCCGGGTCCATGGGGTGCCCTTACCCGGAACGAACGCCCCCGGGATACCGCACACCGGGCGACATATGTTACTGGTAAGTACATGAGACGCGTGCGGCTCCAGCGGGATCTTCCCGTGCCGATGCCCGACGGCGTGACGCTGCTGGCCGACCACTACGCTCCGGCCGCGGCCGAGCGGGCACCCGTCATCCTGATGCGCTCCCCGTACGGCCGGCGCGGCCTGTTCGGCTGGTACTACGGCCGCGGCTTCGCCCGGCAGGGCTTCCACGTCGTCATCCAGAGCTGCCGCGGCGGCTTCGGCTCCGGCGGCCTGCTCGACCCGCTCGGCGACGAGCACGACGACGGCCTGGCCACCGTGGCCTGGCTGCGCAAGCAGCCGTGGTACGGCGGCTCGTTCGCGATGTTCGGCCCCTCCTACCTCGGCTACACGCAGTGGGCCGTCGCGCCCTACGCCGGGCCGGACCTGAAGGCCATGGCCACGCAGATCACCGCCTCTCAGTTCAGGGACGCCGCCTACGTGGGCGGCGCGTTCGCGCTGGAGTCGGCGCTGAGCTGGACCACGCTCACCGACACCATGTCGCGCCGCTTCGGCGGCGCCGCGGTGCTGACCGCGCCCAGGCTCGCCCGCAGAGCGGTCCTGTCGGGCCGCCCCGTGGCCGAGCTGGACCTGGCCTCGGCCGGGCGGCCGCTCCCGTTCTATCAGGACCTGCTCACCCACCACGCCGACCCGGCCGTCCCCTACTGGGACAGGCGCGACTTCTCCCCGAAGGTGGGCGAGGTGGAGGCGGCGGTCACCATGCTGGGCGGCTGGTACGACGTGTTCCTGCCGTGGCAGCTCAAGGACTACGCGGCGATGCGGGCCGCGGGGCGGCGGCCGTACCTGACGATCGGGCCCTGGTACCACGTCGACACCCGGCACGGGCGGCCCGCCATGGCCGAGGCGTCGGCCTGGTTCCGCGCGCACCTGATGGGCGACCACTCCGGGCTGCGGGCCGAGCCCGTGCGGCTCTACGTGACGGGGGCCGAGGAGTGGCGTGACTACCCCGACTGGCCGGTGCCCGGGATGCGGGAGCAGCGCTGGCATCTGCAGCACGGGTTCGGCCTGGGGACGGACGGGCCGCTGGACTCCCCGCCCGACCGGTTCCGGTACCACCCCGCCCATCCGACGCCCGTGATCGGCGGGCCCGTGCTGCTCGGCGACTCCAGGCCGCGCGACCAGCGGCGGCTGGAGCAGCGGCGCGACGTGCTGGTGTACAGTTCAGCGGCGCTGGAGTCGGACGTGGAGATGATCGGGCCGGTGCGGGCTGAGCTGTTCGTGCGGTCGAGCACGCCGTACGTGGACGTGGTGGTGCGGGTGTGCGACGTGCATCCTGACGGGCGCTCGTTCAACGTGTGCGAGGGCGTGCGCCGGTTGGCGGACGCCGGTCTCGAAGCGCGGCGGGTCTGCGTGGATCTCTGGCCGATCGCGCACCGCTTCGGGCGCGACCATCGGGTCAGGGTGCACGTGGCGGCGGGGGCGTACCCGACGATCGCCCGCAACCACGGCACCGGCGGCCCGCTGGGCGGCGGCGACGGGGCGATGGTGCCCGCCGACGTCGAGGTGTTCCACTCCCCCGGCCATCCCTCCGCTGTGGTGCTGCCGCTGTGCGTGCCTCGCGGTTGATGTCGCTGGTCCTGCTGTTGCAGGGCCGGGGCGGGATGACGGCGGCCGAGCTGGCCAAGGAGCTGGAGATCTCCGAGCGGACGGTGCACCGGGACGTGCTGGCGCTGTCGGAGGCGGGCGTGCCCGTGTACGCCGACCGGGGGCGGGGCGGCGGTTACCGGCTGCTGGACGGGTACCGGACGCGGCTGACCGGGCTGGACCGGGCCGAGGCGGAGGCGCTGTTCCTGTCGGGGGTGCCGGCGGCGCTGCGGGAGATGGGGCTGGAGGGGGTGGCGGCCACGGCCCGGCTGAAGGCCGCCGCCGCGCTCTCCCCCGCGCTGCGGGACGCGCCCGCCGTCGCGGCGCAGCGCTTCCACCTGGACGCGCCCGGCTGGTTCGTCGGCGACGACCCGCCGCCGGCGGCCCTGGCCCCGCTGGCCAGGGCCGTGTGGAACGACCGCCGCGTCTCGGCGGTCTACAAGGAGCGGGAACGGACGCTGGAGCCGTACGGGCTGGTGCTCAAGGCGGGCACCTGGTACCTGGCCGCGCGGCTCGGGACCCGGTTCCTGATCTTCCGGGTGCCCCGGTTCGGCGCGGTGTCCGTGCTCCCGGAGTCCTTCGACCGGGATGCCTCGTTCGACCTGGCGGCCTTCTGGGCGGGGCAGTCGGCGGAGTTCAGCCGGTCGCTGCTGCGGGACGTGGTCACGTTGCGGCTCAGCGAGCGGGGGGTGCGGATGCTGCGGCACATCGCCGACCCGGCCGCGGTCGACGACGCCCTCGCCTCGCTCCAGCCGGACGGGACGGTGCGGCTGGGGGTGGAGTCGGTGCAGGTGGCGTACTCGCAGGTGCTCCGGTTCGGGCCGGAGGCGGAGGTGCTCGATCCGCCGGAGCTGCGGGCGATGGTCGCCGACGCCGCCGCCCGCATGTCCGCCCTCTACCGGTAATCAGCCGGATCGAGCTCCTTGCCCGGCTCGCGTACCTCCGTGATGAAGCTCCACACCCGTGGCCGGCTGCCGTCAACGTCCGTGAGGCCGTACGCCTCGGCCAGTTCCTCGCTCGACACCGACTTGCCCGACCAGCGCTGACGGTCCGGGTCTGCGGCGAGGGCCGCCACGCCCTTGCCGACGTACGCGGGTGTTTCCGAGACCTGCCAGGCGATGTCCACCTTCGCCTCCCGCCAGTTGTCCTCGGTGACGCCGAAGTTGTCGAGCATGGCCTCCGAGCGCAGGAAGCCCGGCGTGACCGCCACCCCGGTGCCGCCGTACGGGCGCAGCTCGTTCGCCCAGGCGAACCCGAGCCGGTTCACCGACATCTTGGCCAGGTCGTAGTAGACGTTCTCCCGGTAACGGGTCTCGTTGAAGGCCCAGGTGCCGTCGGTGACCTCCACGACCAGCCCGCCCTCGTTCCTGATCAGCAGCGGGAGGAGGTGGTGGCTGGTGATGATGTGGGTGTCGACCGCCAGCCTGAGCAGCCGGAGCCCCTTGTCCATGTCGTGTTTCCAGACCGGGGTGTCCCACTCCCACAGGTGGTCGCCGCCCCACACGTCGTTGACCAGCACGTCGAGCCTGCCCTGCTCGCGGTCCACCCGCTCGGCCAGCGCCCCGACCTGGGCGGGGTCCAGGTGGTCGACCTGCACCGGGATGCCGGTCCCGCCGGCGGCGGTCACCAGCTGCGCCGTCTCCTCGATGGTCTCCGGCCGGTTCATCTCGGAGCGCTGCTCTCTCGTGCTCCTGCCGGTGCAGTAGACCGTCGCGCCGGCCGCGCCCAGCGCGACCGCGATGCCTCGTCCCGTTCCGCGGGTCGCCCCCGCTACCAAAGCAATCATGATGCCGAGCGTCTCCCGGAAACCCGACACCTCATGTCATCTTTTCCGCCGGCCTCTGGGGCGGGCGGACCGTTCGGCGCGGGGAAACGACCATTCAGCGCGTGGAGCCGGGATCGCGACATCGGGCGTGTATAGGGTTTGCCCAGGTGAGGCATGGTGCTCACCGGGCAGGTGTGACATTTTAGGCCAAACCGTAATATTAACGACATTGGGTTTAATACCCCCGAAAAGCTAATCTCCCTCCAATGACTATTCGTCAGGAACCGGTCACAACACGGCTCCTGATCCACTCATCGGAGGGTTGATGACTACCGGGGAACCCGGGCAGCCGCGCACCGACCGCAGCCCATGGAACTGGCTGCTGGTCCTGCCCATCGTGCTGCCGCTCCTGACGTTCCTGTTCAACGCCGACGAGCCCCGCGTGCTGGGCTTCCCGCTCTTCTACTGGCTGCAGCTCGCCTTCATCGTGGTGGGCGTCGTGTCCACGACCATCGTCTACAGGATGACCAAATGAGCAGCCACACGACCGAGCTGGTCGTCTTCGTGCTGCTGTTTCTGGTCGTCAGCGGCATGGGGTTCGTAGCGTCCCGCTGGCGGCGGCCCGACAACATCGAGAGCCTCAATGAGTGGGGCCTGGGCGGCCGTAACTTCGGCTCCTGGATCACCTGGTTCCTCGTGGGCGGCGACCTGTACACCGCGTACACGTTCGTCGCGGTGCCCGCGCTGGTGTTCGGCGCAGGGGCCATGGGCTTCTTCGCCGTGCCGTACACCGTGATCATCTATCCGATGGTGTTCCTGGTCCTGGCTCGCATGTGGTCGGTGTCGCACGTGCACGGGTTCGTCACGCCGGCCGACTTCGTCCGGGCCCGGTTCGGGTCGCCGACGCTGGCGCTACTGGTGGCGATCACCGGCCTGGTGGCGACCATGCCGTACATCGCGCTGCAGCTGGTCGGCATCGAGGCCGTGCTGAAGGCGATGGGTATCACCGGGCACCTGCCGATCATCATCGCGTTCGCGATCCTGGCGGCCTACACCTATCAGTCGGGCCTGCGCGCCCCCGCGCTGATCGCCTTCGTCAAGGACGCGCTGATCTACATCGTGATCCTGGCGGCGGTCTTCTACATTCCGGCCAAGCTGGGTGGCTTGGGATCGGTGTTCGACGCGGCGAAGGCCAAGTTCGACGCGTCTCCCGCGCCGGGCGATGGGCTCCTCCTCAATGCCGGCAACCAGTTGCAGTACATCACCCTGGCCTTCGGCTCGGCGCTTGCGCTGTTCCTCTATCCGCACAGCCTCACCGGCGTGCTGGCCTCCAAGAACCGCAGCGTCATCAAGCGGAACATGTCGGCGTTGCCCGCCTACAGCCTCCTGCTCGGCCTGATCGCGCTGCTCGGCTACATGGCCATCGCGGCGGGCACCAAGCCGGTGGTGAACCCGGCCACCGGCAAGGGCGACAACAACACGATCGTGCCCATGCTGTTCGACCAGATGTTCCCTGACTGGTTCACGGGCGTCGCGTACGCGGCCGTCGGCATCGGCGCGCTGGTCCCCGCGGCGATCATGTCGATCGCGGCCGCCAACCTGTTCACCCGCAACATCTACCGCGAATACATCAACAAGCAGGCCACCGACGCCCAGGAAGCCAAGGTGTCCAAGCTGGTCTCACTCGTGGTCAAGGTGGGCGCGGTGCTGTGCATCCTGGTGCTGGATCCGCAGTTCTCGATCGACCTGCAGCTCATCGGCGGCGTGATCATCCTGCAGACGCTGCCGTCGGTGGCCCTCGGCCTCTACACGCGCTGGTTCCACAAGGGCGGCCTGATCGCGGGCTGGGCGGGCGGTCTGGTGGCGGGCATGTGGATGCTGTACCTGATCCCGAACCCCGCCACCGGCAAGCAGCACTTCGGCGGCTCGGCGTTCGCGCTGTCGAACCTGGGCTTCGACACCAAGATGACGATCTACGCCGGGTTCCTGGCGGTGATCGTGAACCTGGTGGTCGCGGCGCTGGGCACGCTGCTGTTCCGGGCGATCAAGCTGGCGGACGGCGAGGACGCGACGGCCCGCGACGACTACTTCGTGGACGAAGGCGATCCGAAGGTGAAGGACCTGGATCTGACCGGCTCCCACTGATCCACCCGTCCCTGATCCGGCCGACGGCCCGCCCCACCGCGAGGGGGCGGGCCGTCAGTCTTCCGGGTAGGCCGGGTTGGCGACCTCCAGCTTCGCCCGTACGGCCTGCTCCAGGGCCGTGACGAGCACGTCGTCGTCCGCCAGGCGGCCCTCGCGGATGGCGGCGGCCAGCTCGGCGTCGTCCGCCACGCCCAGGCCGGCCAGGCGCGCCGCGTGCTCCCGCGCGTGATCCGGGCCGAGCTGGATCTCCCGCTCCACCATGCCGAGCATGTTGATCGCCACCCGCGTGTGGAAGCGCACCCGCCCTTCCACGGCCGGCAGCACGTCGGTCTCGAGGAAGCCGCGGACGGCGGCCACGAGCTCGGCCGCCGTGGGCACGTCATGCGGTTGGGTTCGCCTCACGCCATCTCCTTGGCAGAGTAGGAGCCTGCTCCCAAGACAATCTCCTCCCTCGGGCTGAAGAACCATGAGATTTCACGAACAAGAGTGAAACCATGATCTTGAGAGCCCTCGCGGCGGCGATGGGCCTATTCACGGCGTTCCTGCCCGCCGTACCCGCCGCCGCCTCCCCGCCCGAACCCTCGCACGAGTGCGCCCGCGCGCTCAGCCGCTGTGACGGCACGCTGTCCGTGCCGCTGGACTGGAACGACCCGTCGTCCGAGCGCATCACGGTCGCGTTCGCCTGGCTTCCGGCGAAGAAGGACGCGACCGGCACGATCCTCGCCAACCCGGGCGGCCCGCTTCCCGCCCTGCCCGACCTCCCGCGTGTCCAGCAGACGCTCGGCCCCGTGCTCGACCACCAGAACCTGCTCGTCGTCGACCCGCGCGGCCTGGGCGAGTCCTCCCCGCTGCTCTGCCCCGGCCTGGTCCTCACCGAGCCCGCCACCATCGCCGGCTGCGCGGCCCGGCTCGGCCCGCGTGCCCGGTTCTTCACGGCCGACCAGGCGGTGCACGACATGGACGCGGTACGGCGGGCGCTCGGCGTCGGCAAGGTCGCCTTCTACGGCAACTCCTACGGCACCGTGTTCGCCCAGGCGTACGCCGCCCGCCACCCCGGCAGCCTGGCGGCCGCGTTCCTCGACAGCACCGTGATCACGTCGCAGGACGGCTACGCGCTCTGGCCGATGCGCTTCCGCCCGGACGATCTCGACCTCGTGTGCGAGCGGTCGCAGGCCTGCCGCGCGCTGCCCGGCCGCGCCAGTGGTGTCTGGTCACGCCTGGTGGCGTACCTGCGCGCGCATCCCGATCCCGAGGTCTCCCTGCCCGCGCTCCGTGGCGTGGCGCAGATGCTCGAGCCGGTGTTCGGCAGGGAGGCGAACGCGGCCGCCGCCGCGTACCTGAGCGGAGACCGCGAGCCGCTACGCCGGCTGGCCCGCGCGCTGCCCCGCGATCCCGGGCAGCCGGTCGAGGGCGCGCAGTGGGCCGGCTACCTGGCCTACCGGTGCGGCGACGGGGCCTTCCCCTTCGGCAGGGACGCGGCCCCGGCGGAGCGGCTGGCCCAGCTCGAGCGCCACTACGCCGAGGAGCGGCCGCTGGCGCCGTTCCTGCCTGCCGACCTCGGCCTGGACGTGCGGAAAGGGCTGGAGTTCTGCGTGAACTGGCCCACGCCGCGCCACAGCCCGGTGCTGCCGCCGGGCGCCGCGCTCCCCGACGTTCCGATCATGGTGATGGGCGGCGACTTCGACACGCAGAGCCCGCGGGAGGTGGCCGGCGCCATGCGGGCCTTCCCCGGCGCCGTGTTCGTCCGGGTTCCCTACGGCGGGCACAGCCTGGCCTGGCGCACGGGCGAGGCCGGCGAGTGCGTGCGCGCGGCGCTGCGGTCCTTCCTGACCGATCACCGGGTGCCCGAGCCCCGGTGCGGGCAGGAGAACTACCGCGCGGCCGGCGCGTTCCCCCGGTCGCTGGGCGAGCTCGCGCCGGTGCCCGCGGCGGGGCTGTCCGGGGACGGGCGGCGGCTGGTCGCGGCCGCCTTCGCCACCGCCGCGGACGCGGTCGCCCGCCGCAATCCCTACACCTACGTGCACGCCAGGCTGACGACCCAGCCGGGGCTGCGCGGCGGGCGCGTCGACTTCCACGACAGGTCCGTCGTGCTGGACCGGGCCAGCTTCGTGGCCGGGGTGGAGGTGAGCGGGGAGATCGCGCTCGCGCCGGACGGGCGGGCCACCGCCGCACTCGAGGTCTCGCCGGGCGGCGGGCGCGCGTACCGGGTGGGGCTGGCGTGGGCGGCGTTCACCGCGCGGGAACGCCCGGCTCTGTCCGGCACGTTCGACGGCACCCCGTTCGAGGTCCACGGCCGGACGTGACCTCTTTATCCTGGTCCGATCATGTAGGGGCTAGTCTGCGGCCATGCGCACAGAGTCCCCCACCGCGCCGCCCCCAATGCTCGCGCCCAAGCTCGTCCGGGCCGAGTTGCTCGTCGTGTTCTCGGTCTCGCTCGGCGCCAGCGGCCTCGTGGCCCTCGTCCGGCTGATCGGCGCGCTGACGGCACCCAAGGAGCTGAAGGGCCAGCAGGCGGTGCTCGTCGGGTCGATGGCACCCGGGCGGCCGTGGCTGGACCTGACGCTGCAGCTCGTCGACATCGCGATCTCGGTGGCGCCGGTCGGGCTGGTGGCGTACCTGATGGTGCGCTCCGGGGAGTCGCTGCGCACGATCGGGGTGGACTTCCGGGACAAGACGCGTGACGTGGTGCGCGGGACGCTGCTGGCGGCGGCGATCGGCGGCACCGGGCTGGCGTTCTACCTCGCCGTGTGGGCGGCGGGCGTCAACCTGACCGTGGTCGCCGGGCAGCTGCCGCAGGTGTGGTGGCAGGTGCCCGTACTGCTGCTCGCGGCCGCGCAGAACGGGGTGCTGGAAGAGGTGCTCGTCGCCGGATACCTGCTGCACCGCCTGGGGCAGGCCGGATGGAGTCCGTGGAAGGCCGTCGTGGTGTCGTCGGTGCTGCGGGGGTCGTACCACCTCTATCAGGGGTTCGGGGGATTCATCGGAAATGTCGTGATGGGGCTGGTGTTCGGGCGGCTGTACCAGCGGTGGGGCCGGGCCATGCCGCTGGTCGTGGCGCACACGCTGATCGACGCCGTCGCCTTCGTCGGGTACGCCTTCCTGCACGGCCGCGTGAGCTGGCTGCCCTAAAACCGTTGACCTGACAACTGGTTTCGGGTGAGATCCGGAGCATGAGCTTCGCCGTACCCGACAGCGTCCGGCCGATCCGCGACGCCGTCCACGCGTTCATGACCGAGCGGGTGGAGCCCGCCGAGCCGGTGCTGCACGCGGGCGGGGCCGGCGCGGCGGCGGCGCTCGACGAGCTGCGGGCCGAGGCCAAGAAGGAGGGTCTGTGGGCGCTCGGCCACCCGCGCGAGCTGGGCGGCGGCGGGCTGCCGTTCCTCGACTACGTCTACGTCAACGAGGTGCAGGGGCGCAGCGAGTTCGGGCAGCTCGCGCTGGGCACGTTCACGCTGCAGGACTCGCTGATGCTGCACGAGCACGCCTCGCCCGAGCAGCGCGAGCGCTACCTCGAGCCGCTGGTACGGGGTGACATCTGGCCCAGCTTCGCCATGACCGAGCCGGCGATCTCCAGCAGCGACCCCACCCAGATCAGGACGTCCGCGGTGCTCGACGGTGACGAATGGGTGATCAACGGGCACAAGTGGTTCACGACCGGGGCCTCGCGGGCGGCGTACACGACCGTGATGTGCAGGACCGAGCAGGACGCGCCGTCCCACCTGGCGTTCTCCATGATCCTCGTGCCGACCGATACACCCGGCTACCGCATCGTCCGCGAGACCCCCGTGCTGGGGCTCGACGGGGCGCACTGCGAGGTCAGGTACGAGGACGTCCGCGTGCCCGCCGCCAACCTGCTCGGCCCGCGCGGGCACGGGTTCGTCATCGCGCAGCAGCGGCTCGGGCCCGGCCGGATCTTCCACTGCATGCGCTGGCTGGGGCAGGCGCAGCGGGCGTTCGACCTGATGTGCCGCAGGCTGCAGGAGCGGACCGCGTTCGGCGAGCCGCTGGCGAACAAGCAGCTCATGCGTCAGCACGTGTTCGACTCCTACGCCGAGATCCAGGCCGCCAGGTTGCTCACCCTCAACGCCGCCGAGGCGGTGGACGCGGGCTCGCAGGCCCGGGTCGAGATCGGCGCGATCAAGGTGGTGGGGGCGCGCATGCTGCACAACGT
The DNA here is from genome assembly GCF_040137845.1 of Nonomuraea sp. B19D2. NCBI lineage: Bacteria > Bacillati > Actinomycetota > Actinomycetes > Streptosporangiales > Streptosporangiaceae > Nonomuraea > Nonomuraea sp. B19D2. The sequence goes on from NZ_JBEFAK010000031.1 coordinate 92,641, forward strand.
GATCGACCGCGCCATCCAGGTGTACGGCGCCGCCGGGCTCACCCCCGACACGCCGCTGGATCGTATGTACCGGCACGCGCGGGCCGGGCGGATCTACGACGGGCCCGACGAGGTGCACGTCGACTCGGTGGGCCGGCGCATCCTGGGCGAGTACGCGGCGGGCGGCAACTGGGAGTTCGGCCTGCGATGAGCCGCCTCCAGCCCATCGTCGAGGAGGTCTTCGGGGCCGGCGCGTCGATCCCCTTCAGCGCCCGGCTGCCCGGCGGGGCGTCGCGCGAGACGTGGGCGCTCGACGTCGTCACCGGCTCCGAGCGGCACAAGCTGATCCTGCGGCTCGACTCCCCCGGCGCCGCCCTCGAAACCGGGGCCGGCCTGGCCGCGGAGGCCGCGCTGATGCGGGCCGCGGCCGACGCCGGCGTGCCGGTGCCCAAGGTGGTCGCCGCCGACGGTTCGTACATCCTCATGAGCCGCGTGCCCGGCGAGAGCATCCCGCGCAAGATCCTGCGCGACGACGCCTACGCCGCCGCCAGGGCCCGGCTGGCCGCACAGTGCGGGCAGGCGCTCGCCGCGATCCACCGGATGCCGCCGTCCTGCCTGCCGCAGGAGGCGGTGGCGGAGGACCCGCTGCGGCGCTGGCGGGACGTGCTGGACCTGCTCGGCGAGCCGCACCCGGTGTTCGAGCTGGCGCTGCGCCGGCTGGCCGCCGACCGGCCGGCCGGCACGCGGCGTACGGTCGTGCACGGCGACTTCCGCAACGGCAACCTCATCGTCGGGCCGGAGGGGATCGGGGCGGTGCTCGACTGGGAGCTCGCCCACCTCGGCGACCCCCTCGAGGACCTCGGGTGGCTGTGCGTGAAGGCGTGGCGGTTCGGCTCGCCGCTGCCGGTGGGCGGCTTCGGCGGCTACGACGAGCTGATCTCCTCCTACGAGCGGGCCGGCGGCCACCCCGTCGACCGGGACGCGCTGCGCTGGTGGGAGACGTTCGGGGTACTCAAGTGGGGCGTCATCTGCGTCATGCAGACCATGCGGCACCTGCGCGGCGGCGCGCGGTCGGTGGAGCTGGCCGCGATCGGGCGGCGCGTGTGCGAGAACGAGTGGGACCTGCTGCGCATGCTCGGAGAAAACCCCTTGCCCCGGGAGCCTCGGAAATCGCACGCTTGACCGGTGGCCATCCTGGATGCGTCCCGTCTGGTCACGCGGTTCGGAGGGGTTACGGCCGTGCGCGACCTGAGCCTGTCCGTCGGAGAGGGCGAGGTCGTCGCCCTGCTCGGCCCCAACGCCGCAGGCAAGCCCATTGTCAAAGATGGGTACATGGATTCAGCACACGCGCCCGGCCCGCGCGCTGCCCGCTCTTAGGCACACCGTCCCGTTGGACGGGTGGCGGCTCCGGGTGCGGGCCGGATCCGGGGAAGTTGGCGCGGGAGTGGGTCGAGTGCGGGCCACGTATCGATAAAGATCCCGCATATTCAGGCAACAACTCACCGTAGTTGAACGCCTTCCACCCTTTCCTGAAAGGGGTCCCGAGGCAATCTCTGGCTGCCGAAACTTTTACATCTTCTGAATGTTTCCCCCCACTCACGCAAGTAGATTAAAAGTTGGCGACAGGCTATATCGATGTCTTCCTACGACCGATACGGCCTCCCGGGTCCGGGCGTCACCCGGAGTTCAAACGAGCAATAGGTGATCTTTCATGAGCAAGATCCGCAACGCTCTGGCGGCAGGTGTGATGACAGCCTCGGCCTTTGCCGTCCCAATGGCGGCATCGGCTGCGCCCGCAAACGCCGAGCCCGTGGCGCAGCAGGCCACGGAGACGACCTCGTACACGTTTCCGTGCAAATTCGCCAAGCATCCCGCTAAGTGCCGCGCCCACCGACGCGCACGCGTAGGCGGCCCCGGTCCCAGTATCACCGGCGGCAAGCCCGATTCCAGTATCACCGGCGGCGGAGGCGGCCGCCACGAGAAGGACGAGGTCCGCCGAGGCGGCCGCCACGAGAGGGGCAGGGTCGGCGGAGACGCCCCCAGCCACAGAAGAATCAATCCCCGCGACCCCTACGGCACCGGATTGGGTGGAGGCGCTCTCCCGCACCCGCACTACGGCAACCCCTACGAGCCGAGGCCCGGTGGAGGCGGTCACCCCGATCCCGGCGGTGGGCTCGAGCCTGGCGGAGGCGGACATGGCGGTGGCGGGGGCGTTGGTTTCTGATCCATCATCCGCAACGGTTCCCACCAATCCGCCCGGGCGGCGCCTGAGCCGCTGAGCACTGTTCTGAGCGTCAGCGAGCACCGGAGTAACAGAAGGGGGCCGCACCGAACACATGTGCGGCCCACTCGACGTGCGCCAGGCGAAACGTATGGCCCGGAACACAGCACGGGGTGCGGGCCGGATCCGGGGAGGTTGGCGCGGCGGTCAGTCAGGTGGCACGGGGTGGGCCGGCGAGTGCGGGCGGGCGTGAGCCAGGGCGTCACGGTGGAGCGCCCAACTGGACGAACGACCGTTAAAGCCTGACTCATGTCTGCTCCGCTTGGCCTGGCGATAGGGACGGGAGATCAGGCTTTTCCAGCTCAGCCACGTACGAACGAACGCCAATCGCGCCTCGCGCGCTTCAGTCGGCTCGGGTCGCACCTCGCCGCCGATGACCTGGGCCCGCAGGCACACATTGATAGGTTGCCGTACCTCGTCCACCTTTTCGCCATGCATGTACACAATGACGTGGAAACCCCAGGTCAGACAGGCCAAGAGGTAGGTGCCTGAGAAGACGTGTTGTCGATCGCGTTCCTCGAGGACATCTGGTCGAGCAACCTGCTCAGCGTGCCGGTCAGCCCGCTGTCCGGCGCTGAATACCTGATCGGGCTCGTGCTGTTCTCACTGGGCAAGGTGGTCTTCGCGGTCGCGGTGATGGTCGGGCTCGCCTTCGTGCTGTACGGGTTCGGAGTGACAAGCCTGGGCGTGGGGCTGGTGCCGTTCATGGGGGTGCCGCCCGCGCCGCTGCAGGCGGCGGCCTGGCTGCTGCCGGCCTCGCACGTGTTCGAGGGCATGCGTACGGTCATGGCGGGCGGCGCGGTGCCCTGGGACCGGCTGGCCTGGGCGGGCGGGCTCAATGTGGTCTACCTGGCCGGCACGCTCGGGCTGTTCGCGTGGGCGCTCAGGTACACCCGGCGGCGTGGGAAGCTCTCCCGTTTCGGGGACTGACGGCGGCGCTCCCGGCGCCGAGGGCGGCGGCGACGACGTCCACCAGGCCCTCCACCACCTCCGCGCGGTCCACCTCGGGGTGCTCGAGCCACCAGTCGCAGGTCGTCTGCACCATGCCGACGAACGCGTGCCCGAGCACCTGCGCCTTCGTCGGCTCGGGCACCACGCGCTCGGCGACGAGCAGGCCGCCGAGCTCCTCCCCCAGGCCCCTGACGAGGGCCGTCATGTGCGAGCGGATCCTGGAGTCCTCGGCGCTGGCCCGGTGGAACAGGAACCGGTAGAGGTCGTGGTTGGCCGAGATCAGGTCGAGGTAAACGCCGATGGTGCTCCGCGCCCTGCTCCGCAGGTCGGCCCCGGGGGCGGCGAGCTCGGGGCGGAGCTGGGCGATCACGGTGCGGACGTGGCGGTCGGCCAGGGCCTGGAAGAGGCCGCTCTTGTCGCCGAAGTGGCGGTAGAGGATGGGCTTGGTGATGCCGGCCTCCGCGGCGATGGCCGCCATCGAGACCTCGGGGCCCTGGGCCAGGATGGCCCGGTCGGCGGCGTCGAGCAGCGCTTTGCGCCGGTCCGGGTCCCGTCTGCTCACCCGCCCAGGATAGGACGCCGCCGATCGCGCGCCCTCACCGGATCACGCTCCTCACTCGCTCAAGAGGGAGCGCAACCGGCCGGGCAGCAGCGCCGAGAGCACCAGCAGCGCGCCGATGATCGTGTAGAGGCCGGTCATGCCCGCCATGGTGCCGGGCGGCTCGGCGATCTCCGCCCAGGGCGCGCCGTCCGGTTGCGACCACGGCAGCCCGCCCGCCCGCGCCCATGGCAGGTTTCCCGCCACGCCCAGCGCGGCGTTCAGGTCGAGCGCGAACACGGCGCCCGCGGCGACCAGCGGGATGCCGCAGCCGAGTGCGGCCGCGGGCCAGGCGGTCAGCACGGTGACGATGACGGCCACCGCCGCCAGGTAGCCGAGCGCCGCGGGAGCGGGACCGAACGTGGCGCTGCCTGTCCGCAGCGCCCTGGCGGCCGCCTCGGTCAGGTAGTAGACGGGCACGAGGGCGACCACGCCTGCGGCGGCTCCCACCATATGACGAGTCTCACGAGTCACACCGCGATCGTCCCCGCCCGACGCTCTGGTTACGCACGCGTTTGCGCACGTCGTTGACGTGCGCCCGTGGTCGCCGCCGGGCGGTCGCGGCGTTCACGGTCTGCGGCCGCCGCGGCCGACGCCTTTACATTGTAGATCACAGGTCTGCCTCCAAATCAACGCCGTTGCGTTTGGCGCCGAGGATGGCTCGGCCGATGGTGCCGAGGAGCGCACCAGGAACTGCGCCCCGGTAGCGGCCAGGTCGGGCAGAAAGCCGGCGGCGTCGAAGCCGGCGGCGGCGCGCGGGTGCCCCACTCGACCACCGCCAGCAGGCGCAGCAGCGGATAGCCGAACTCCAGCTTCTCACCCGAGGTCCCGTTGTTTCGTCACAGAAGCTTTGACAAGTAGCCGCTGAGCCAGACTCGGGTTGGAAGCCCGGCCGGCGCAGCGGAAACCTTTCCCACTGGACCGGTGGACGCGCTGGCGACCTTCGGTTGCCGAGGCGTCACGGATGAGGTAAACCGATCGTGAATCCGGTCGCCGACCCGAATGCGGGTGAGTCTCGCCAGTGAGCCATCTCCCGGATGACCCGATCGAAAGATCCAAAGGCGGCATCGCGCGGACGGTGGCCCGGCAGGTCGCATCCGGTGCGCTCAAGCTCACCCCGGCCGGTCTCCTGGCGACCCTGTCGTCCGCCGCGCTCATCCCGCTGGCCCTGACCGGTCCCGCAGGCGTCGCCCTGGCCGGGCTCGGTGTCCTGGGCGGGGTGGGCGCCAACATCCTCAGTGACGTCGTCTACGACTCGATCCAGCGGCTGCGGCAGCGCACCGCGGGCGAGCCGTCCCCGGACGAAGTCGAGAGCGAACTGGCCGAACATCTGGAGCGCCTCCTCACTTCCGGTACCCGGGAAGCGGGTGAACTGCGCGAGATCCTCGCCGACCTGCTCGGAAGGGTCGACGCGGTGGCGGTCGCCGTCGACGTCGCCGGAGACCGCGACCTCAAGACCCGGCTGACCGAGGCGTTCAGCGACCTCGGTTCCGAGTTCACCGAGTTCCACTTCGTGCTCGCAGGCGTGGCGACCAAGGTGGACGAACTGATGGAGAGCGTCAACAGGCAGCAGTCCGAGCAGCGTGGAGACCGCGATCGCCTGCGCGAGCAGTCTCTCCTGCTGCGGCAGATCCAGGGGCGGCTCTTGCGCCTCGCACCGGACCCAGCCGTTCCCGCCCGCTGGCTACGCGGTAGCCCTTACCGCGGGCTTCTGCCCTTCGAAGACGGTGACCAGGAGATCTTCTACGGTCGCGAGGAGGACACCTTCCGCGTGGCGCAGACGATCGCCGAACGTCTGCACGGTCCATCGCTCGTCCTGGTGACCGGCGCGTCGGGGGCGGGAAAATCCTCCCTATTACGCGCCGGACTGCTTCCCGGGGTGCGCCGGGGCCTGCTCGGCGGACATGGATCCGTACGATGGCCGGCCCGGCTGATCACGCCGACCGCCGACCCGGTCGGCGAACTCGCCCGGCTGCTGGCCGCCTTCGACGCGTCCAGCGACACCGCCCTGAGCGCGGCGTTGCGGGCGGATCCGGAGCAAGCGGCGCAGGCGGCGGTACGACATGTCGTACGCGCGTCCGGCGCGCCTCCCGGGGCGCGACTGGTGCTCGTCGTCGACCAGTTCGAGGAGGTCTTCACGCTGGCCGGCGCCGACCGGCGTGAGACATTCGTCGCGGCGCTCGCTGCCATGGCCCACAGCGGCGCGGCGGCGGTGGTCCTCGGGTTACGCGCTGACTTCCTCACCCGATGCGCCGAGCACGACCCGCTCGCCGAGGCGATGGAGAACGGACAGTTCGTGCTGCGTCCGATGACCCGCGAGCGGCTGGGGGCCGCGATCACCGGTCCTGCGGCGGCCGCGGGCCTGGAACTCGAACCCCAGCTCACCGAGTACGTTCTGGACGAGATCGGCGCTCGCTCGGAAGCGGGTGCCGGGGCACTGCCGCTGCTGTCGCAGGCCATGCTGGCCGCGTATGAAAACCGCGAGGGCAACCACGTCACGGTGCGCGGCTATGAGCAGGGCGGCGGCATCGAGGGCGCGGTGCGCAAGAGCGCCGACGACGTCTACGCCGGGCTCACAGAGGCGGGACAGGCGACGACCCGGAGATTGTTCCGCCGCCTGACCATGATCACTGCTGACGGCCTGCTCGCGCGGCGGCCGATCGCCAGGGCGGAACTGGTCGGCGACGCCGGTATCGACGACATCCTTGAGCGCTTCGGTGACAGGCGGTTGCTGGTCCTCACCGAAGACCACGTCGAGATCGCCCACGACTGCCTGTTCGACGCGTGGCCGCTGCTCCGGAGCTGGCTCGAGGACGACCGGGTGGACCTGCGGCTGCTGGACCGGCTCCAGCGGGAAGCCGAGGAGTGGAAGGCGAAGGCGAAGGACCCGGGGCTGCTCTACCGCGGTCTGCGCCTGGAGGAGATTCGCCGGGCGCGGCCCTCCTGGGTCGATTCGATCAGCGATACCGCGGCCGAGTTCCTCCGGGCCAGCGAACGGGCCCAGTCGCGTCGCCGCCGTCTGGTGGTCGGCGCGGTGGCGACCGTCTCGCTGCTGGCGTTCATCGCCTCCATCGCGGCAGTCATTGCCGTTCGTACCGCGGAGCAGAACGACACCGCGCGGCTGGAGGCACTCTCCCGGCAGTTGTCGGCGCAGAGCGTGGCGGCGGCCGAGAACGACATCTCACTCGCCGGACGGCTCGCCACCGCCGCCGTACGTGTGGCCGACACCGCAGAGGCCCGGCATGCCCTGGTCAACGTCCTGGCCTACCCCACCCGATCGGTCATCGAGAACCTCCCCCGTCCCGTCACCACCGTCGTCTCCTCCGGTGACGGTGCGTTGCTGGCAATCCTCGACGAGGACGCGATCCGGGTGCTGGACGCCCGCACACACGCCGTCCTCGCCACGATTCCCGCCACGCGGCAGGCCGGGGTGGGTGCCGTGGCGTTCCAGCCGGGCCGGCACGCGCTGGCGGTCCTGGATGGCCAGGGTGAGGTCCGGCTCTGCCAGGTGCCGGCGGTGACCTGTCGCAAGATCATGAAGGTCAGGGCCGAGGTCGGGCATGAGATGGTGTTCAGCCGGGACGGTGGCACGCTCGCGGTCGGCGGTGACGGTAAGGACGGGAAGACGGTCAGGCTCTGGCATGCCGCTAATGACAAGACCTCCACCATCGAAACCACCGAGACCTACAACGTGGAGCATCTCGCCTTCCACCCGGACGGCCAGATCCTGGCGACCAGCAGCTACGAGGGCTGGGACATCTCCTTCTGGAACGTGCAGACCGGCAAGCGAGCGCGCGACCCCATCGCTCACGGGGCGTATGTCACCGCGATGGCCTACAGTCCGGACGGCAAGACGCTGGCGACCACCGCGACCCAGGCCGACACCTACGTCCGCCTGTGGGATCCAGAGACCGGCAAGCTGCGAGCCCCACCCCTCGCCGGGCACACCGGCGTACCCCACACCCTGGCCTTCAGCCCCGACGGACGGCTGCTGGCCACCGGCGCCGCGGAGGTCCTCGTCTGGGACGTCGCCGGGCGCCGGGCGATCGGCGGTCCGCTGCCGGCCGCGGAGGGTGCCACATCGATGGCCTTCGGGCTCGACGGCCGGACCCTCGCGGTCACCGACGGCGGTCGTCGCATCTCCCTGTGGGGGCTGTCATCCGCCAGGCTGACCGGAGATCCCACCGTGCGGGAGGACGGCTACCTCGACGGGGTCCAGTTCAGCCCGGACGGCCAGACCATCGCCACGTGGGGGGACGACGGATCCGCCTATCTCCGGTTCCGCCGTACGGCGACCTTCCAGCTCACCGGACCCGCCTCCGCCACCACTGGGGTCGAGAGTTTCCGGTTCACCCCCGAGGGCCCGATCACCCTCAGCGGTGGGACACTCCGCATCCCCGGTCGGAGCGGCACCGTAGAACACCAGCTGGACACCGCACATGGCTCGGACCGGCGGGCCGCGCTGAGCGAGGACGGACGCACTCTGGTGACGGTGACATCCTCAGGCCCGTCCGACCCCGGCCCGTCCGCCGTGGAACTGTGGCGGCTCGACCGAGGGGTGCGACGACTCTGGCGCGCGGACCTCCCGCTGTACGTCCAGGCGGTCGCCCTCAGTTCGGACGGGAGGCGCATCGCCGCGAGCGGCGAGAACGGCGAGATCTGGCTCTGGAACACCGCATCGGGCACGCCGGGAAAGCCGCTCAGCGATCGCGTTCTCGCCCCGGCCCTCGCCTTCAGCCATGACGGCACCAAGCTGGCCGCAGCGGGGCAGGACAAAGCGCTCTGGTTGTGGGACGTCGTCGGCCGCACCGTGCTCAAGGGGCCGCTCACCAGCCAGGCGAACGGGTTGACCGCGGTGGCGTTCAGCCCCGACGGGACGATGCTGGCGACCGGCAGCAGAGACCGCACTGTCCGCCTCTGGGACGTCGCCACCGGCAGGACCGTCGGCCCGCCGCTCACCGGCCACGACAGCGAGATCACCGCACTGGCCTTCGCACCCGACGGCGCGGAACTGGTGTCGGTCGGCAACACCGCCGGCGATCAGGCGGCCAAGATACGCGGGTCCGAGGTGCGCCGCTGGGACGTCCCGGTCGCCGACGATCCCCGAGCCACGGTCTGCTCGATCATCGGGGAGTCGCTGCCTCCGGCCGAGTGGGCCAGGTACGTGATCGGAGTTCGCTACGCACGGGCGTGCCCGTGACGACCTGGAGAAGGAGGTTCAGAAGGCGTGCTCCCAGCCCGCTCGGCCCCGTCCGTGGCGCCCTCGGCGCCAAACGCAACGGCGTTGGCCGCTAAATCGCGAAATTACTGGAAAATACTGGGACTGTTGGTACGCTCGCCCCCATGAGTGACCGGCTGGACGATCTCGAGCGGCGGATCGACGAGCTACGGGCGGGAGTGCGCAAGGCGATGCGGGTCCGAGACGGCGCCACCGCGCGCGCCCTGCGTGCCGAGCTCCGTACCGCCGAGCGGGAGTGGGACGCCCTCGTGAGCGGCGAGCAGCCCGCGGCCAAGCCGGAGCCGCCACGCCTGGTGACCGTGCGCGAGCAGGTCCACCAGGGGCTGCGGCTGCTGGGGGCGGCCGCCCAGCCGCGGCTCGTCGTGGCCGTCAGCGACGCGTTCTTCGGCGGCACGATCCGCAGCGCCCAGCTCACCAGCCTGCGCAGGGACGAGGAGCGCTCGTTCAGGTCCGCGCCGCACGGGCGGCCGTACTATCTGTGCGCCGCGCTGACCGACCGCCTCTCCCCCGCCCGCGGGCTGCTCACGCTCAGCACCTGGCCGCTGGAGCGACGCGTGGTCGGCCCGCTCAGCCCGCGCGTCGACTTCCTCACCTGCGCCATCGCGGTGGCCTCGCACGAGTCGATCGACGAGCGCGCGGACCGGTTACTCGTCCGGATGGCCAGGAACATCCCCGGCGCCACCGACGGCACGCTCGGCCCGCCCGACCCGGAGCGGGTCATCGAGGCGGCCCGCGCCGAGCTGCGCGTGCACGGCGAACGCGACACGCGGGATCGCGCCGAGCTGGCCAAACGCGCCGCGGCGCAGCTCGGTGACACGGCTCGCCTGTTCGGCGCCGCTACGCTGAGCACGATCAAGAAGGAGAAGGCGGAGTGAGCGGCTTGAAGCGCGAAGGCGACCACATACAGCGGCTCGACGCGTTGCGGGGCACGACGCCGCCGCGGCCGCACGACGCCCGCGCCATCGCGGCCCTGGCCGCCAACCCCGGCTGCACCCGCCGGGCCCTCCTCGACGGCGCCGGCATCGACAAGGACGCCGCGGCCCGGCATCTGGGCTTTCCCGCGCCGTTCGGGCAGTCGCCGTTCGCGATCACGCGCGGCAACGTGTTCGAGGCGCTGGTCAAGGCCGACGGGTGCGCGGAGCTGCTGCGCATGCTGCGCGAGCTGCTGAACCTGCCGGTCGCCGAGGTCGCCTACCACGACGTCGAGAACGTCGGCGCCCACCTGCGCCACGCCCACACCCGCGCGCTGATCGACCGCGCGGCGCGCGAGGGCCGGGACGCGGGCACGCTGTACGACCACCCGCTGCTCAGCCTGGAGATCTCCGGTCACACCGCCTACCTGGAGCCCGATGTGGTGGCCTTCCAGCTCGGCGGCCGGTTCCACATCGTGGAGATCAAGTCGTTCGCCGTGATCGACGGGCAGGCCGACCCGTCGGCGGTGGCGGCGGCCGCGCGGCAGGCGGCGGTGTACGTGCTCGCGCTGCGCACGCTGCTGGAGGAGCTCGGCCACGACCCGCTGAACGTCTCGCACGACGTGGTGCTGGTCTGCCCGGAGAACTTCGCCAACCGGCCCGTCGCGACCCTGGTCGACGTGCGCAAGCAGCTGGCGGTGCTGCGCCGCCAGCTCACCCGGATGACCACGCTGGACCGGCTGCTCGAAGGGCTGCCCGACGACCTCACGTTCGACCTGCGGCCCGGCGAGGACGGCCGGCCCACCCGGCCCGTGGCCGAGCTGGCCGACGCGCTGCGCAGGACCACCGCCCGGTACGCGCCCGACTGCCTGTCCACGTGCGACATGTGCTTCTTCTGCCGGGACGAGGCCCGGCAGGAGGGGGCGTCCGACCTGCTCGGCCGGCAGGTGCGCGACGAACTGGGCGGGGTGGCCTCGGTGGCGGAGGCGCTCGGGCTGGCCGACGGCGCCCGCGACCCCGCCGAGGGGCAGGAGGAGATCGCCCGGCTGCTCCGCAACGCCGAACGCCTGCGCAGGGAGTGCCTCACGTGAGTTCGCCGACCTCGCTCGCCCGCTGGAGGTTCGTGACGTGAGCCTGCTGACCTCGCTCGCGCGGCTGCGGGCCCTGGACGAGGGCATCGCGCAGCCGGTCGCGACCGTCAGGCACTGCCATCTGTCGGACCGGCCGATGGTGTTCATCCCGCTCAGGCTGTCCGGCGAGGCCGCCGCTCCCCTGGCCGCCATGCTCGGCACCGACAGGGAACGGCCGCACCTGCTCGTGGTGCCCCAGCCGCGCAACCGCGACCTGCGCTTCGCCTGGGCCGCCGAGCTGGCCGGGGTGCTGCTGCCGTACATCGAGAGCTTCCTGGCCGACACCGAGACGGTGGAGCGCAAGAACGCCGACCCCTACGAGCGGGCGCTGGACGCGCCGCAGCTCGTCGTCCCGAACCCGGGCGGTGTCGCCTTCACCAGGCTGCTCGGCCGCTCGACCCGCTTTCGCCGCGCCGACGGCCCGTATCCGGTGCCGGAGGGGGTGCCGCTGCTGGGGCGGTGGCTGACCTACTTCGGGGAGCGGGCGGCGTACCCGGGCTCGTCACTGATGACGGCGGCGACCGAGGAGCTGGCGCGGCATTGGGCGAGCGGGCAGAGCTCCCTGGAGGACGCCAACCTGGCCGCGCTGCTCGCCTGGATCACCACAGGGCCGAGCGACGAGGCGGAGGACCCGCTGATCTGGCCGCCCGCCGGGCCCGCGACCGATCCGGGGTTCGACGCGGAGGTGCTGGCGCCGGCGATCGAGAACGGGTCGCCCGAGCGGATCATCGAGGCGCTGCGAACCCAGCTGGAGCCCACGTGGCGGCTCATGTGGCAGGCGATCGACCTGCTCTCCGGGCTGCCCGAGGGGGCCGGCGTGGCGCAGCGGTGGGAGCAGGACCGCGGCTCGTTCAGCGGCATGGCGGCGCACATCGCCGAGGGGTCGGCGCCGCAGGCCCGGCGCGACGGGGCGGTCGCCGCCGCGGCCAAGCTGGCCCGCATGGAACGCGCCCAGGCCGCCTACGACGTGCAGCGCGCGTACGACGATCCCCTGGTCATGGCCGAGTACCGGCTCACCGGAGAGGCGTTCGCGGGCGAGGTCGTCGAGACCGTCCCCGACAACACCGAGGGCGAGGGCCGCTCGCGCAAGCTCCGCCCGCTGGTGGTGATCAAAACCGACGATCCGGTACGCCTCGCGCCCGGCACCTCCCTGGGCACCCCGCAACGCCGCAACCAGGGCGCCGAGCTGGTGGAGGCCGGCGATGGCCTGGTCACCCTGAAGATCACCAAAGGCATGGGCAGGGGCAAGACGGCGGCGCCGGGAGCCGTGCCCGAGGTCGGGGAGCACGTCTGCTACACCTCGCTGACGGACGACTTCCAGGGCTCCCCGAACCTCCCCGACGCCGAGGCCACGCCGTGGACGCACGGCGGGCCCCCCCAAGACAACGCTGTGGAGTACGTGCCCGACGACGAGGACGCGCAGGAGGACTGGTCGTGACCGACAGCCCGGAGCAGGTCATCAGGAACGTCCTCGCCGACCTGCCCCGGCACCGCGGCGTGGTGGTCGACTCGCCGCCGGGGGCGGGCAAGTCCACGCTGGTGGTACGGGCGGCGGCGCACATCGCGGCGACCGGCGAGCCCCTGATGATCGTCGCGCAGACGAACGAGCAGGTCGACGACCTCGTGACCCGCATCTCCGACAAGCACCCCCACCTGACCGTGGGACGGCTGTCGGCCGGCGGCTATGTTCCGCCACTGCGGCTGCTGGAGCTGCCCGGCGTCCGGGTCGGCACCCGGATCCAGGATCTGGGCGATCCGGACATCGTCATCGCCACCGCGGACAAGTGGGCCTGGATCGGCGACCGGGTGTGGCCGTGGGCGATCGTGGACGAGGCGTACCAGATGCGCTCGGACAAGCTGTTGCGGATCGCGGGGCTGTTCGAGCGGGCGCTGTTCGTGGGCGATCCCGGGCAGCTCGACCCGTTCTCGATCGTGGACGGTGACCGGTGGTCGGGGCTGTCGTGGGATCCGCTGCAGAGCGCGGTGTCGGTCCTCCTGCGGCACAACCCGGACCTGCCGGTGCACCGGCTGCCGGTCTCGTGGCGGCTGCCCGCGTCGGCGGCGCCGGTGGTGTCGCAGGCGTTCTACCCGTTCACCGGGTTCCGGTCCGGGACCGGTTTCGAGGATCGGCGGCTGGAGCTGATGACCGGCGGCATGGGGACCGTGCACGACCGGGCCCTGGAGGAGGCGGCGCGGTCGGGCTGGGCGCTGCTGGAGCTGCCCAACCGGCACACGGTCCGTACGGACGGGGAGGCGGTGCAGGCGGTGGCCCTGCTGGCGTCCCGGCTGCTGCAGCGGGGCGCCGTGGCCTCCTCCGAGCAGGGCGAGCGCCCGGTGACGCCGGACCGCATCGCCGTCGGCGCCGCCCACCGCGACCAGGTCGCCGCGATCCGGGCCGCCGGGGTGCCCGCGGAGATCACCGTGGACACGGCCAACCGGCTGCAGGGACGCGAGTACGACGTGACCATCGTCCTCCACCCGCTGTCGGGGCGGCGCGACGCCACGGCCTTCCACCTGGAGTCGGGGCGGCTGTGCGTGCTGGCGTCCCGGCACCGGCACGCCTGCGTGGTGGTGGCCCGGGCGGGGATCGCGGAGCTCCTGGACGCCCATCCGTCGGCGGAGCCGGTGCAGCTGGGCGTGCCGGTCAAATTCCCGGACGGCTGGGAGGCCAACCAGTCGGTCCTGGACCACCTGTCGCGCCACCGCGTCTGACGCCGCGCGGGGCGGGTCAGAGGCGGCGGCGCCAGACGTCGATGACGAGGACCGGGCGCATGCCCGCCGACTCGTACAACCCCAGTGCGGGGGTCGTGTTGTTGGAGTCGACGTGCAGGATCGTGCCCTTCCGGCCCCGCGCGGCGTCGGCGGCGAAGGCGTGGCGCAGGAGGAAGCGGCCGAGGCCCCTCCCCCGGAACTCCGGCAGGACCGCCAGGGTGGCCACGTAGCCGCAGTCCTCGTCGGGGACGAACTGGTTGTTGCCGATCAGCACCCCGGCGGGGCGGCCGCACCCTCCGCCCCAGGGCGGACGATCACCTGGACGTTCACGAGGTCGCCGTCGCCGATGCGGTGCGCCCAGGCCCAGCCCGTGAGGCGGCCGTCGGCGTCGCGGGCCAGCCAGCCGTCCTTGTCGCGGTCGAAGCCGGGCTCGACCAGCTCGTCGGCGACGTCGTCGAGCGTCATGTCGGGGGCGCCGATCACCGCGGTGTCGCAGGCGGCGACGAGCTCGTGGATGGCCGGGGCGTCTTCCACGCGCGGGCGGCTGAGGGCGTGCTGCATAGCGGACATTGTTCAAAAAACATCCGCCGCATGCCTCCGGTTTTCAGCCTGCCGCCGGGGTGACGGCCTTCTCATCCGCGGCGGCCACGGGCTCGCCCCCGCGCAGCGGGATCTCCTTGACGAACGCCGCCACCACCGGCACGACGACCGCGAAGGCGATGGCCCACCAGAAGACGCCGGAGATCGAGGTCGCCAGCGACTCCAGCAGCCCGGTGCGCATCTGCGCGGGCATGTGCGCGACCGCCCCGGGGTCCATCCGGCCGCCGCTCTTGGCCATGCGCTCGGCCGCCTGCTCGCCGAACCTGCCGGTCAGCTCCGACAGGAAGTGGTTGTTGAAGATCGCCCCGAACAGCGAGACGCCGAACGAGCCGCCGATCGACCGGAAGAACGTGGTCGCACTGCTGGAGACGCCCAGGTCCTTCTGCTCGACGCTGTTCTGCGCGATGAGCATCGTGGTCTGCATCAGGAAGCCCATGCCGAGGCCGAGCACGGCGATGTAGACGCCGGTCTCCCAGACGGACGTGGTGACGTCCATCGTGGACAGCAGCCACATGCCCACGGTCATGCCGATGCCGCCGAGCACCGGGTAGATCTTGTACTTGCCGGTCGCGGTGATGGCCTTGCCCACGTACAGCGACACGACCATCGCGGCGGCCATCATCGGCAGCATCAGCAGGCCGGAGTTGGTGGCCGTGGCGCCCTGCACCATCTGCTGGAACAGCGGCAGGAAGTTGATCGCGCCGAACATCGCGAAGCCCAGCAGGAAGCCGATGATCGAGATGAGCGTGAAGTTGCGGTTGCCGAAGAGCTGCAGCGGCATGATCGGCTCGACGGACTTGCGCTCGACCGCCACGAAGGCGACCAGGGTGACCACGGCGAGCGCGGCCAGGCCGAGGATCTGCCAGGAGCCCCACGTGTACTCGTTGCCGCCCCAGGTCGTGATGAGCACCATCGCGGTGATGCTGACCGAAAGCAGGATGGCGCCCGCCCAGTCGATGCGTACCTTGTTGTGCAGTTTGGGCAGGTGCAGCCGGAGCATGATGACGCCCAGCGCGAGCGCGCCGATCGGCAGGTTCACGTAGAAGGCCCAGCGCCAGTCGAGGTGGTCGGTGATGAAGCCGCCGACCAGCGGGCCCGCGATCATCGCCAGCGACATGACGCCGGCCATGATGCCCTGGTACTGGCCGCGCTCGCGGGGCGGCACCAGGTCGCCGATGATGGCCATGACGTTCACCATCAGGCCGCCCGCGCCGAGCCCCTGGATCGCGCGGAACGCGATCAGCTCACCCATGCCGCCGTCCGGCCCGCCGAGCAGCGACGAGCCCGCCATGCCGCACAGCGCCGAGCCGATGAGGAAGATGACGATCGAGATGATGAAGATATTCTTGCGCCCGTACAGGTCGCCGATCTTGCCCCAGATCGGCGTCGAGACGGTCGTGCCCAGCACGTAGGCGGTGACGACCCAGGACAGATGGGTCAGACCGCCGAGCTCGCCGACGATGCGCGGCATGGCCGTGCCCACGATCATGTTGTCCAGCATCGCCAGGACCATCGCTAACATGAGCCCCGGCAGGACGACCATCACCTCGCGGCGCCGTCCGGCTGCCTCCGCCACCACAACCCCCATGTTCCAGCCTTGCTTACTTGCCGCCCGGCAAGCATAAGATAAGCTAGTAACTTACTTGCCGGCCGTCAAGTCGAAAAGGTGTGAAGTGCGGGAAGACACGCGAAGCCGGATCCAGGAGATCGCGCTCAGGCTGTTCACCGAGCAGGGCTACGAGGCGACCTCGCTGCGGGAGATCGCCGAGGAGCTCGGGGTGACCAAGGCCGCCCTGTACTACCACTTCAAGACGAAGGACGACATCGTGGCGAGCCTCGTCGACGCCCGGCTGGCCGAGCTCGATGAGCTGCTCGCGTGGTTCAAGGGCCGGCCGAAGACCCCGCAGACGCGGCGCGAGCTGGTCGAGCGCTACGCCGAGCTACTCAGGGGCACCCGGCACATCGGGGTGGCCAGGTTCCTGGAGCGCAACCAGACCGCGATGCGCGACCATCCGACACTCATCAAGATCCGCGAGCGGATGATGGATCTCTCCGCCGAGATGAGCGAGCCCGGCGCCACGCCCGTCGAGCGCATCAGCCACTCGATGGCGCTGTTCGCCCTGCACGCGGGCAAGTGGCTGCTGAAGGAGGGCGAGCTCTCCGACGACGAGGTCCACAAGGCGGCGCTGGAGGTGGCCAGGCGCCTGCTGGAGCCATAACCTTTGGGGCTTCGAACGCCTAGAGGGACGATTGACTCATTCGATCGAGGGCAGGAGGCTCGCACGCATCCAATCGGGAGGAGGAGTCGGCGGTGGAGGCCACGATAGCGCTCCGGCTGCCCAGGGATGCGGCGAGCGTCCCGCTTACCAGGCAGATGCTGGACGGCACGCTGCGATCGCTCGGCGTCGACCCACAAGTGCGCGATGACATCGAGCTCATGCTCACCGAGGCGTGCTCCAACGTGATCAGGCACGCGGCGCCGAGCGACGACTACACGGTCAGCGCGACCGTCCGCGATCATCTGTGCATCATCAAGGTCATCGACACCGGCAACGGGTTCGCCCCCGGGAAGGACCCGAACAAGATCGTCACCCCTGAGCCCGGCGCCGAGCACGGACGCGGGCTGCAGATCATGCGCGCGCTCGCCGATGACATCCGCTTCGCCAACAGGCACGAGCACGGGGCGGTGGTCTGCCTGGAGAAGCGGCTGCGGTACGCCCCTGGGGCGGCTGCACAGCACCTCATGGCCACGTGAAACGGCCCATGTCCCGGCGGGTCAGCCGCCGCCGCAGTGCGCGCCAGTCGGCCATCGAGCCGGCCAGCACGCCGAAGCTGACGAGGGCAAGCACCGAGATGGCCAGCACGGCCAGGACGATGAGCAGGAGCGCGGTCATCAGGGAGCCGATCGTGCCGATCACTTCCAACATTTGGCGGAAAGTGCCCGCCGACCAGCCCTTTATGCCACTTCTTTGAGATATATCGGCCTTACTCTGGCGTACCCCCGTTGAGCTGGTCGAGCCGCCCGGGCAGGAGGTCGAGCCTGCGCAGTATCACTCCCTCGCGCAGCGCCCACGGGCACACCTCGAGCCGGTCCACCTCGAACAGGTCCATGGCCGCGTGGGCGACCAGCGCCCCGGCTGCCAGCTGGGCCGCCCGCCCCTCGGACACGCCGGACAGCTGGGCCCGCTCGGCGGAGCCCATGGTGGTCAGCTTGACCGCCCAGTCGGCCATGTCCTCCCGGGACAACGAGCGCGAGACGTACGGGCCGTCGCTCGAGGGCGCCGCGCCGGCGATCCTGGCGAGCTGCTTGAACGTCTTGGACGTCGCCACCGCGCGGTCGGGCTCGCCATACCTGGCGACGTCGCCGACCGTGCGGGCGATCTCGGTGCGTACGTGCCTGCGCAGCGCGCGCACCTCCTCGGGAGAGGGCGGGTCGGCGGTGAACCAGTCGCGTGTCAGCCGCCCGGCGCCCAGCGGCAGCGAGACGGCCACGTCGGGCTCCTCGTTCACCCCCGCGGCGATCTCCAGCGAGCCACCACCGATGTCGAAGGCCAGCAGCCGCCCCGACGACCACCCGAACCACCGCCGCACGGCCAGGAACGTCAGCCTGGCCTCGTCGCGCCCGGACAGCACCTCGATGTGCACGCCGCTGCGCTCCTCGACCTGCGCGAGCACCTCCTCGCCGTTGGCCGCCTCGCGCACGGCGGAGGTGGCGAAGGCCAGCAGGTCCTCCACCCCCTTGTCCTCCGCCATGTGCACGGCCTCCTCGACGAAGTCGGCGAGCCGCTCGATGCCCTCGTCGGCCAGCCGGTTGTCCTCGTCCAGGTATTCCGTGAGCCGCAGCCCCTCCTTGTGGGAGTAGGCCGGCATGGGCCGGGCGCCCCTGTGGGCGTCGACGACCAGTAAATGGACGGTGTTCGAGCCGATGTCCAGCACGCCGAGTCGCATGGGAAAACGCTACCGGTCTGCGGCTTTGACAGCGAAGCCGAGTCCATGATGTCCGGGCGTGGCGGCCAAGGGCGAGGGCGGCCGGGTGATCGTGGACAGGGCTCAGGGACTACCCTTCCTTGGTGTTGTGACATGTTTGGGGGATCCTTGAGCGCTTGCTGTGGCCCGAGCAGGGACGGTGCCGCCGCGGAGCCGTACCGGCAGCCTGCCGGGATCGACGTGCGGCGGGCGGCGCCGCGCGGGATGGTGCGCATACCGGGCGGGACGTTCCTCATGGGCGGCGACGACCCGGACGGGCGGCCCGAGGACGGCGAGGGGCCGGTGCGGGAGGTGCGGCTGGAGCCGTTCATGATCGATCCGGCGTGCGTGACGAATGCCCAGTTCGCCACCTTCGTCAAGGAGACCGGATATGTCACGGAGGCGGAGCGGATCGGCTGGTCGTTCGTGTTCCGCCAGTTCGCCACGCGCGGGGTGATGGACGCCGCCGTGGCGGGCGCGCCCTGGTGGGTGGGGGTCGAGGGCGCCACGTGGCGCTCGCCGGAGGGTCCGGGGTCGTCGGTGGGCGACCGGCAGAACCATCCCGTCGTGCACGTGTCCTGGAACGACGCCACCGCGTACGCCACCTGGGCGGGCAAGCGGCTGCCCACGGAGGCGGAGTGGGAGATGGCGGCCCGCGGCGGCCTGGAGCGCAAGCGCTACCCGTGGGGCGACGAGCTGGCACCCAAGGGGCGGCAGCGGTGCAACATCTGGCAGGGCGCCTTCCCGGCCGCGCAGAGCAAGGGGACGGTGCCGGTGAAGTCGTTCCAGCCCAACGGGTACGGCCTCTACAACGTCTCCGGCAACGTGTGGGAGTGGACGGCCGACTGGTGGGGCACGGAGTGGGAGCCGTTCGCGGACAACCCGGCCGGTCCCGCCGAGGGCACGGCGAAGGTGATCCGCGGCGGCTCGTACCTGTGCCACGACTCCTACTGCAACCGCTACCGCGTGGCCGCGCGCACCTCCAACACGCCTGACTCCGCTACCGGGCACACGGGTTTCCGCTGTGCGGCCCTAATCTGATCGCATGTCACGAACCCTGCGACTGTTGATCACTGGCGGCGGCACCGGTGGTCACACCTATCCGGCTCTGACCACTCTGGCGGCCGTTCAGCGACGTCAGGTGCCGCACGACGTGCTCTGGGTGGGCACGGCCAACGGCCTGGAGGCGCGGATCACGGCCGAGCACGGCATCCCGTTCAAGGCGATCACGACGGGAAAGCTGCGGCGCCGCCCGAATCTCAAGGAGCTGGGCACCAACATCGCCGACGTGTTCCGCATCCCGATCGGGGTGCTGCAGGCGGTGGGGCACGCGGCCCGCTACCTGCCCGATGTGGTGCTGTCGACCGGGGGGTACGTGGCAGTGCCCATCGGGGTGGCGGCCAAGCTGATCCGCCGGCCTCTGGTGATGCACGAGCAGACCACCGTGGTCGGCCTGGCCAACCGGATCCTGGCCAGGCTGGCGACCAGGATCGCGCTGTCGCACGAGTCGTCGCTGGAATACTTGCCGGCCTCCGCGCGGTCGAAGGCCGTGGTGACGGGCAACCCGATCAGGCCGGAGCTGCTGCAGGGCAACAGGGCGGCGGCGTACGACCTGTTCGGGCTGACGTTCGAGGTGCCGCTGATCTACGTGACGGGCGGCGCGCAGGGCAGCAAGCAGATCAACACCTTGATCGCGGAGGTTCTCCCGCGGCTGCTGGCGCACGCGCAGATCGTGCACCAGTGCGGGCCCGCGTGGATCGACCAGATGCGGGCCGTGGAGCTGCCCGCCGACCTGGCCGAGCGCTACCATCCGGTGCCTTATGTGGGCGGGGAGCTGGCCGACCTGTTCGCCGCGGCCGACGTGGTGATCGCCCGCAGCGGGGCCGGGACGGTGTCCGAGCTGACGGCCATCGGCAAGCCCGCCGTGCTCATTCCGCTGATCCCGACCGGTGGTGACGAGCAGCGCAAGAACGCCGCGTACCTGGTCTCGGCGGGGGCGGCGCGGGCCCTGCTGGAGCCGCGTCCCTCTGCCGAGCAGCTGCTGTCCGAGCTGATGCCGCTGCTCGCCGACCCGGAGCTGCGCCAGACGATGGGCCAGGCGGCGGCCAAGCTGGGCCGCGTGGACGCGGCCGACGCGCTGTGCGACCTCCTCCTGGAGACCGCCCGCCCCGTCTGACGGCCCCGCCTCCCCACCGCGCTCGAGGTCCTTGGGCCGCGGGATCTGCACGCGCGTGCGCGGATTGCGGTCGCGCTAGAGGAGCGATGAAGTGCGCGTTTGGGTAGTTATACTGGTGTATCTCCTTAAATATCCAGATTCCTTCCGGGTCGGGGCCGCAGACGCGTGCCAGGACCCGGGCTCCGCAGGATCGTGCTCAACCCTGAAGGAGACCTTGGTGACGAGGTGAAGGGCAGGGGGTGGGGATGGGCGAACGGCGTGCGCCAGGTCTGCGGATCAGGGGGGCGGACCACGTTTCCGAGAAGCGGGAACGGCTCCTGGCGCTGGCCGGTGACGATCTGCGGGGCATCGAGCTCCTGCGGTTCGCGATCCAGCAGGCAGTCGCCGAACTGGCCGGCCTGGGCGGCATGGTGCACCTTGGCAGTCCCGGCTTCGGCGGCGGGCTGCGCCTGGCGGTGACCAGCGGGCTCCCTCCGGCCTTCACCCAGGCGTGGGAGCGCGTTGACGGCAACGGCCCGCTCGCCCCGGCGCGCGCTTTCCGGGACGGTGCGTTCGTACAGGCCTCTCTGGCGGGCATCGGCCACGGGATGCCCGAACATGGCGCGACGGCGAACGGACCGCCGGACGGGGCCGAAGCCGGATCCTGGCCGGCCGGTACGGCGATTGCGGCCGTCCCGCTGCTCGGCAGCGGCGGGCCGGTCGGGGCGCTGTCGGTCGTGACGGTCTCCTCGCGCAAGCCGTCGGCGGGGCATCGGGCCTTTCTCGACACCCTGGGCCGGTGGGCCGGCGAGCGCCTGGGCAGGTCCACGGCGCCGCCGCCCGATCCGGCCCTCACGGGGTGGGCGGAACAGCCCACAGGCCCGCAGGACCCCCTGCAGGCGGTCGGCACGTGGGACTGGGACATCCGGACCGGTGACATCATCTGGAACGACGCGATGCCCACGGTGCTCGGCCTCGATCCGGACACCGTCGACGGCCGGATCGACACCTGGATGGGCACCATCCACCCCGACGATCTGCCCTGGGTGCTGTCCGACATGGATGAGGCGATCTACACCGGGAGGATGCACAGCACCGAGTACCGGGTGTGCCACCCGGACGGGACGATCGGCTGGGTACGGGTCCGCGGCCAAATGATGCTCGACGACAACGGCGAACCGGCACGCATGGTCGGCACACTGTGGGACGTCTCCAGAACCCATGACGTCCTCGAGGCGATCATCGAACCGCAGGCGCGTAACGCCGAGAGCGCTTCCGCGGAGCGGGCCTCCCATATCAGGCGGCTGGCCGGTGCGCTGGCCGAGGCGGTCACCGTACGCGACGTCGTGGCCGCCTCCGCCGATCACATTCTGCCGTCGTTCGGCGCCTCCGGACTGATGCTCTCCTTCCTGGAGGGCGACCGCCTGCGTCCGGTCGGGTTCACCGGGTACCCCAAGGAGTTCGTCGACCGGATATCCCGCATGCCGGCCTCCTGGGGGCTCCCGATGACAGGGGTCCTTCGGGAGCGCACCCCGACGTTCATCAGCTCGTCCGAGGAGTACATCGAGCGCTACCCCGCGACGGCCGACATCCCGGCGACGGGCGGCAAGCAGGCGTGGGCCTTCCTCCCGCTGATCGCCTCGGGACGCCCGGTGGGCAGCTGCGTCGTCTCCTTCACCGACCGGCACCAGTTCACCGGCGTGGAGCGCAACCTGCTCACCACGCTCAGCGGGCTGATCGCCCAGGCCATGGAACGCGCGCGCCTGTACGACAGGGAGCACACGCGGGCCCGGGAGCTGCAGCGCGAGCTGCTCCCGCGCGAGCTGCCCAGTCTGCCCGCCGTCACGCCCGCGGCGCGCTACCTTCCCGCGAGCAAGGACATAGAGGTCGGCGGCGACTGGTACGACGTCATCCCGCTGTCGGCGGACCGGGTCGCCATCGTCATCGGCGACGTCATGGGGCACGGCGTGGCCGAGGCGGTCACCATGGCCCGCCTGCGCACCGCGGTCCGCACCCTGGCCGACCTGGAGCTGTCCCCCGACGAGCTGCTCTCCCACCTCAACGACCTGGTCAGCGAGCTCGGCGACGACTTCTACGCCACCTGCCTGTACCTGGTCTACGACGCCACCAACCGCTCCTGCGCCCTGGCCCGCGCCGGCCATCCCCCACCCGCCGTCGTCCACCCCGACCGCACCGTCCACTTCCCCGACGCCGACCCCAACTCACCCCTCGGCGCCGCCACCCCGCCCTTCGACACCGTGGAGCTGGAACTGCCCGAAGGCAGTCTGCTGGTGCTCTACACCGACGGACTGGTCGAATCCGCCACCATGGACATCGACCAGGGCATGGCCGAGCTCGCCAGGGCGCTGCGCGGCACGACCTCCGGAGCTCTGGCCGGACACCGGGATCACGCCGCACAGCCGGACGCGACGGGGCTCCACTGCGCCGAATGCCTCGAATCCCTGTGCGACCACCTCACCGCCGCCCTGCTGCCCAGCAGGCAGCGGACGACCGACGACGCCGCGCTGCTGGTCGTCCGCACCCACGCGCTGCCGAGCGAGGACATGGCCTGCTGGCCACTGCCCGATCATCCCCGGGCCGCGGGCGAGGCCCGCGAGCACGTCCGCGCCCAGCTCCACGACTGGGACCTGGACGACCTGTCGATGACCACCGAACTGCTGGCCAGCGAACTGGTCGGCAACGTCGTCCGCCACGCCAAGGGCCCCATCCACCTGCGCCTCCTGCGCAGCAACGTGCTCACCTGCGAAGTCTCCGACGGCAGCCCCACCACACCCCGCATCCGCCGCGCCGCCGACACCGACGAGGGCGGGCGCGGGCTCCAGCTGGTCGCCGCGATCTCCCGTCGCTGGGGCACCCGCTTCACCGCCACCGGCAAATGCATCTGGACCGAACAGCCCTTGATGCCCGAATCAACCACCCTGCTCCCCGAGCAGGTCGGCCTGGACCTGTACGACCTGCTGGACGACGAGTGAGGGGCTACGAAGGGTCGCGGTGACGGAAGGCCTCGTGGGCGGAGTGGACGCTGCGCCTCAGCGCCTGCTCGAGCCGGTCCGCGTCCTGCGCCAGGCGCTCCAGCTCCGGCACCGCGAACCCGTCGGCCCCCGTCTCGGCCACCAGCTCCTCATACTGGTGCACCCGTCCCCGCAGCTCCTCGATCTGGTGGTGCGCCAGGTAGGCCCGCTCGGCGTCGGCCACGTTGGAGGCGTAACGTTCCACCGCCTCCACTCGGGCCAGCACGGCCTCCTCGCTGCTGTCGAGCGCCCGCGCGAGGGGCTCGGCCACGGCCTCCACCTCGGGCGTGACCCCCTTCGACACGGTCTCCCTGTGCTTGGCACGCAGCGCGGAGAGCTTGGCCAGCAGCCGGGCGATCTCCCACTCCTGCGCGGGCAGCATCACGGCGTTGCGTACGTCGTCGAGCAGGCCCTCGGCGTTGACCCGGGACTCGGTGACGGCGGCGATGGCGCGCTGGGCGCGGGCGAGCAGGCGGGCGGAGGACTCGTCGAGGTCGTCGGTGAGCACGTAGCGCCCCTCGTACCAGCGCAGCTGCTCGTAGACCTCGCGCTCGTACTCCTCCTGCTCGTCCCCCGGCAGGTCGGCGAGGACGAACAGCGCGATGATCATGGGGAGCCCGAGCAGCACGAACAATATTCCGATGCCTCGGCCCAGCAATCCGACGGCGGCCAGCCCTCCGACGAACACCACCGGTCCGATAACCGCCATCATGCGGTAGTGCTTGCTCGACATGGCCCGCTTCGGCGCGGGGGCCCAGCCCTGGCGCATCTTGGCCAGCACCTGGCGGCTCTCCCTGAGCAGCTGCGCGTCGTCCGGCGGCACCTCGGGGTCTATCACCATATCCGCCACGAATCCGGATCCTAAGGGAAGTCACCTCCTAAGGTGACGAAAAGCTTCATGCGCGGAGCTGACGCTGTCGCGTAGCGCCTGCTCAAGGCGATCGGCGTCGTCGGACAGTTTGCTCAGCTCGGGCACGGCCGACCCGTCGGCGCCCGACTCGGCGAGGAGCTCCTCGTAGCGGGGCAGCTTGGCGCTGAGGCGCTCGATCTGGTGGCGGGCGCGGAAGGCGCGCTCGGCGTCGGCGACGTGGCCGGCGTAACGTTCCAGCGCCTCGACCCGGGCCAGCACCGCCTGCTGGCTGCTGTCGAGCGCCTGGGCGAGGGGTTCGGCCACGGCGGCCACCTCGGGGGTGACGCCTTCCGAGACGACCTCCTGGTGCTCGGCCCGCAGCTCCGACAGCTTGGCCAGGAGCCGGGCGATCTCCCATTCCTGGGCGGGCAGCATCACGGCGTTGCGCACGCCGTCGAGCAGGCCCTCCGCGTTGACGCTGGAGTGCATGACCTGGTCGATGGCCGTCTGGGCGCGGGTCATGAGGGTCCTGGCGGGCTCGTCGAGCTGCTCGCGGAGGACGTAGCGGCCCTCGTACCTGCGTGCGCCGTCGTAGACGTCGCGCTCCAGCGCGTGCGTGCGCTCCACCTCGGCGTCGGGCATGGGCCTGAGCAGGACGCTGACGATCAGGAGGGCCGCGCCCGTCATGATCACGACGAAGGGGGTGTAGCGTTCGGCGACGAAGAGGGCCAGGCCGCAGACGGCCGCCACCGCGGCCGTCACAGTGACGGCGAGCCGGGTCACGAGGCCGGCGAGGGGGCGGTGGCGTCTGTGCGCGGGCACCCAGCCGGCGTGGATGCGTACCAGGAGCTTGCGGTTGTCACGTAAGAGGGCCGCGACATCGTCGGGCACCGCCGGATCGACTATCACCTTCGCATGACGTCCGGGCACGTTATCGATCCTATGAGCCGTCCTGTCCAAGCGTCAGCCTTCGAGATAGCGGAACGCCTCGTGGGCGGACTGGACGCTGCGCCGTAACGTGCGTTCCAGCACGTCGGCGTCCTCGGCCAGCCGCTCGATCTCGGGCACGGCGAGCGAGTCGGCGCCCGACTCCGCCAGCAGTTCCTCGTAGCGCGGCAGCCGGGCGCGCAGTTCCTCGATCTGGCTGCGGGCGTGGTAGGCGCGCTCGGCGTCGGCGACGTGGGCGGCGTAACGTTCAAGTGCCTCCACCCGGGCGACCACGGCGGCCTCGCTGTTGACCAGCGCGCGCTCGAGCGGCTCGATCACCGCCGCGACCTCGGGCGCGATGCCTCTGGCCAGCAGCTCCCGGTGCTCCAGGCGCAGCGCCGAGAGCTTGGCGAGCAGGCGGGCGATCTCCCACTCCTGCGCCGGCAGCATCAGGGCGTTGCGGGCGTCGTCGAGCAGTCCCTCGGCGTTGACGTGGGAGCGCAGCACGGACCCGATGGCGCGCTGCGCCCTGACCAGGACAGTCCTGGCCTCCTGGTCGAAGTCCTCCGGGAGCAGGTAGCGGCCGTCGTACCAGCGGGCCTGCTCGTACACGCCGCGCTCGTGCGGCCGATTGTCCTCCGGCACCTCGCTCATGGAGGCGATCTTGACGAGGACGATGAAGACGTACGTGCCGAGCAGCACGAAACCGGCCGGCCTGATCGGCGAGGCCAGCAGGACGGCCATGAGGGCGATCACGACGGGGGTGGTGGCCAGGAGCAGCGCGCTGGACGGGCTCCTGCGCTTGGGCGGCGGCACCTCGGCGGGAGGCACCCATCCGGCCCTGACTCTGGACAGCAGCGGGGCGTTGGCACGCAGCAGTCCGGCAACTTCCGGAGGCACTCCGGGATCGACGACCACACCCACGCTCTGTCCTGGCACCCTGGCGCCCCCAACGCTCGTGATGTTCGGATATTACGTAACAATCCGCCGACATGTCAGCCTCGGAAAGGTCATGCCGAGGAACCACAGGGCGCGCTCAGGCGGCACTTTCACGACGGCAGGCACCTCAACCAGGCCCGTCACAATGGCCTCCACCAGCACCGCAGCGGCCGCCCCCGCCCCCTTGGACGCGTGGGGCGCGCTCGCCGGCGCGCTCCGCCGCGCAACATGATCGTAGCCACCGGGATAAGCGGCCGGCGATGAAGCCGGTGCACGCTCAGCGCCGCCGCCACGCAGGCGACCGGGATCGCGGGCAGGACGTAGCGGTGGTCTTCGAGCAGTTCCGGCGGCTGCACGGCGACCGGCTGCGGTCCGACCGCGGCAGCGGTCTGGGGCTGTCGATCGTACGGGTGATCACCGAGGCGCACGACGGCACGGTCACGGCCACGCCCAGGGACGAGGGCGGGCTGACGATCACCGTCGAGCTGCCCGTCCACTCCGAGACCGCCTGACGGGTCAGTCCAGGCCCCGGATCTCCCAGAGCGCCAACCCGGTCAGTCCAGGCCCTGGATCTCCCAGAGCGCCGTCTCCGGGATGCCCGCCTTGACGAGCTGCTCCCACGTGCCCATCCGGTCGGCCGGGTCGGCGAGCATGGCCCGCAGGAGCGGCCGCAGCTCCGCGTGGTCGGCTCCGTCCTCCGCCCACAGCGCCCCGAGCGCCCGGTGCATGGCGGGCGAGCGCACGGCCACCGTCCGCACCAGCTCGTCCAGGATCGCCAGGCGGTCCCGGTACGGCAGGAAGCGGCCCTCCCCCAGGGAGCGCACCAGCAGGTCGAGCAGCCGCCGGTGGCGGGGCGTGTGGCCGGTGGCGACCGCGACGACGACGTCGCCCATGCCGCCGGCCTCCGCCGCTCCGAGCACGACGTCCTCCTTGCCGTCCTCGACCACGCGCTGCGCCGACAGGGCGGTGACCAGCCCGGTCCAGCCTTCCTGCCCGAGCTGCCCCTTCCACAGGTGGCTGAGCGAGGACCACTGCTCCAGGTGGTCGGGGCCGGACAGGATCGACGAGACGCGGACCGGCTCCTCCGACGCGCAGACGATCAGCAGGGTCAGGTTGGCGGAGTACGCGGCCAGGCGGCGGGTCAGCGTGTGGCGTACCGGCCTGAACCCGGTGAAGTGGCGGCGCGGCCGCTCGTGCAGCGACCGGCGCAGCAGCCCGGCCAGCAGCTCCACGCAGCGTGCCCGGACGGCGGAGGGGACCTCGTCCAGCAGCTCCAGGGTGAACCCGACGGTCGCCCCGCGCTCGGCCAGACAGGAGTGGGACGTGACCGCGTACAGCAGGTCGTCGTCCACGGCCTGGACCAGCGCGAGCGGCTCGTCGCCGGCCAGGCGGCGCCTCCTGTCGAGGTCGCGCAGCGCGTACATGGCCAGCCAGGCCACCAGGAACTCCGCGAACGTGGCGTGCAGGAAGGCGTAACCGTTCCTGGGGCCGTTCCTGCGTACGAAGAAGAACCGTTCGGTGGCCTTGCGCGCCCAGTCGATCCGGCCCTCCTCGTCCGGCTCGTCCTCGCCACCCTGGCACAGGGCGGGCAGGTCCCGCTCGAGCGCCTCATCGGTGATGACCTGGCGGCCGCGGGCGAGCATGGCCAGCGCGACCGCGCCGAGCAGGACCAGCTCCTGGTCGATGGCCACCCGCCGGACGCCGCCGGTCTCGCGTTCGGTGTAGTCCCGCAGCAGCACCTCGTACAGGCGGGCGCGGCCGAGCGGGCCGTGGTCGTGCTGCAGCGCGTTGCCGCCCGCGTCGTAGAGGGCGAGCAGCAGCAGGAGCAGCGGCTGCCTGGCCATCTCGCCGTGGACCAGCGCCGCTTCGGCGGGCAGGGGCTTCAGGTCGCGGCGGGCGAGCCGGGCGCGGTTGGCCTGGTCCCAGATCTTCAGCCACTGCCGCACCTGGTCGTCGTCGAACGGCTGGAGCTGCAGCCCCAGCAGCCCCTCGGGGAGCCTGATCCGGTCGGCGACCACCGTGCGGCTGGTCACGATCACGGCCACCGGGCGACCGTGCTCCGCCTCGCTGTCCTGGAACTCCTGCACCTGTTCGAGGTAGTCGTAGCGGTTGACGCCGCCCTGCACCAGCTCGTCGAAGCCGTCGAGGAGGATCACCGGCATGGCCCCGTCCGCGGCCGCCACCAGCTCGGCGTACCCCACCTCCTCCCCCAGCACGGTCGCGAGGGCCTGCTCGATCTGCTCGGTGACGCCCGCCCGCGCGGGCACGCTGCCCAGCTCCACCCTGATGGGCAGGAACTCCGACCTGGCCAGCCGCGCCGCGAGCACCTCGGTCAGCTTGGTCTTGCCCGAGCCCGGCTCGCCCAGCACGAGCAGCGGCGCCTGGGTGGCGCGCAGCGAGGTCAGGTGGCCGACCAGGAACGCCTCGGTGTCGGCCAGCAGCCGCCGGTCGTCCCACCAGCTCAGCAGCGCGGGCGCGGCCTCGCGGGTCAGCTCGGCCACCCGGAAGCGGGGGCTGAGGTAGCCCTCGCCGAGCAGCGGGAGCGAGACGTCCTCGGGGAGCTTGCCGGCCGGCAGCAGCGGCTGGTCGAGCAGGTTGGCGGCCATCCTGGCCAGGTGGATCATGGGGCGGTCGCCGACCCGCGGCGGGGCCAGCTCGGCCAGCAGCCAGGCCACCCGCGACAGCGCCGTGGCGGGCGGCGGCTTCTCCGTGACGAGGCTGCGCACCCCGAACTCGTGGCTGTCGAGCGCCAGCGACCGGTAGTCCTCGTCGTAGATGCGCAGCGCGTGCGCGGGCGGGCCCTCGGCGAGCATGCGGGGCAGCAGGAGCTGGTCGTCGACCGGCAGCTCGTCCCAGACGGCCAGGCCGCCCACGTATCCGGCCATGGCCTCGGACATGCGCAGGTAGGCACGTTCCACGGCCAGCCGGGTCTCGGCGTACGGCACGTGCGGCTCGGGCGTGGGCAGCCGCTCCAGCAGCAGGCTCGCCACCAGCCTGGCGAACCGCTCGGGCGTCGGCACCCCGTGGGAGATCTTGTCGCCGCGGTCCAGCTTGTCGAGCGTGAACGGCAGCTTCGCCTCGCCGAGCGCCTCGAAGTACGCGGAGACGACGATCACGGCGTGCGCGGCGGCCAGCCGCTGCGTGCGGGTGAACCGGTCGACGCCGCTCCTCAGCTCGGGCATGCGGCGTACGACGTCCTTGCCGTACAGGACGACGCTGTTGCGCATGTCGGCTAAGCCGGTGACCAGCTGGCCCGCGCCGGCCAGCGCCCAGCCGGTGCGCGCCGCCGCCGAGGCGAACCCGATCACCTTGACGAGCCTGGCGTCCTTGCAGCCGAGGATCCTCAGGGCGTCGGCGTAGCTCGGGGACTCGATCATGTGCCTTCTCCCGGGGACTGGGATGTCCCATCATGCGCCGTACGGGCGGGTTTTTCGGCGGAAGTTACCGGCCCGTCATGTTCGCTTCACGGCCTTCTCGATCTCCGGCAGCGCAGCCGGGTCCTCGATGGTGGACGGCGTGTTGTACGGGTTGCCGTCGGCGATGTCCCGCATCGTGGCGCGCAGGATCTTGCCCGATCGCGTCTTCGGCAGGCGGGCCACCACGACGGCGCGGCGGAAGGCGGCGACGGGGCCGATGCGCTCGCGCACGAGGGCGGTCAGCTCGCGCTCCAGCTCTGCCGGGTCGCGTTCCGCCCCTGCCTTGAGCACCACGAACCCCACGGGGAGCTGGCCCTTCAGCTCGTCGGCCACGCCGATCACGGCGCACTCGGCCACGTCGGGGTGTGCGGCGATGACCTCCTCCATCGAGCCGGTCGACAGGCGGTGGCCGGCGACGTTGATCACGTCGTCGATGCGGCCCATGACGTAGAGGTAGCCGTCGGCGTCCACGTGGCCGCCATCGCCCGTGAGGTAGTGGCCCGGGTGGCGCTCCAGGTAGGAGCGGGCGAAGCGGGCCTTGTCGCGGTAGAGGGTGGGCAGGGCGCCGGGCGGCAGCGGCAGCTTGACGGTGACGGCGCCGTCCACGCCGGGCGGGCACTCGTTGCCGTCGGGGTCGAGGATGCGTACGTCCCAGCCGGGGACGGGCTTGGTGGGCGAGCCGGGTCTGAGCGGCAGTGGTTGGATGCCGACGCAGTTGGCAGCGATGGGCCAGCCGGTCTCGGTCTGCCACCAGTGGTCGATGACGGGGATGCCGAGCAGGTCGGACGCCCAGTGGTAGGTGTCGGGGTCGAGGCGCTCGCCGGCCAGGAAGAGGTAGCGGAGTCCGGACAAATCATGCTTTTTCGCAAAAAGTCCGGATGGGTCCTCTTTTTTGATGGCCCGGATCGCGGTCGGCGCGGTGAACAGCGTCCGGACCCCGTGCGTGGCCACCACCCGCCAGAACGCGCCCGGGTCGGGGGTGCCGACCGGTTTGCCCTCGTACAGCACGGTCGTGCAGCCGGCCAGCAGCGGCGCGTACACGATGTAGGAGTGGCCGACCACCCAGCCCACGTCGGAGGCGGCCCAGTAGACCTCGCCGGGCGCGGCGCCGTACACGTGGGACATGCTCCAGTGCAGCGCGACGGCGTGGCCGCCGTTGTCGCGCACGACGCCCTTGGGCACGCCGGTGGTGCCGGAGGTGTAGAGGATGTAGAGCGGGTCGGTGGCGGCCACGCTCACGCACGCGGCGGGCTCGGCTCCGCGTACCGCCTGCGCCCAGTCGAGATCGCGTCCCTCCTGGAGCTTGGCCGGGCACTGTGGCCGCTGGAGGATCACGCACCGGTCGGGCCGGTGCGCGGCCTGCTCAAGCGCGGCGTCCAGCAGCGGCTTGTACTCCACCACCCTGGCCGGCTCGATCCCGCAGGACGCCGAGAGCACCACCTTGGGCTGGGCGTGGTCGATCCGCACGGCCAGCTCCCTGGCCGCGAACCCGCCGAACACCACCGAGTGCACCGCCCCGATCCGGGCGCAGGCCAGCATCGCGACCACGGCCTCCGGCACCATGGGCATGTAGATCACCACGGTGTCGCCCTTGTCCACGCCGAGATCCCTGAGCATCCCCGCGGTCCTGGCCACCTGGTCGCGCAGCTCGGCGTAGCTGAGGGTCGCCGTGGCGCCGGTGACGGGACTGTCGTAGATCAGCGCCGCCTGGTCGCCGCGACCGGCCGCGACGTGCCGGTCCACCGCGTTGTGACAGGTGTTGAGCCGCCCGTCGGGGAACCACCGGCCGCCCGCGGTGACGGTGGCGGGGACTGTGTCCCAGTCGATGCCGCGTGCCGCCTCCGCCCAGAACGCGCCGGGGTCTTCGATGCTCCACCGGTAAGCCTCGTCATAACCGCCCACTTTTCGATCACACCAGCCTCCGCCCCCATCACGCAAGATATCCGGGTGACCGATGACATGATCCTTACCGTCGTCATGGGGTCGCGGGCGTACGGGCTCGAGACGGACGCCTCCGACACCGACCGGCGGGGCGTCTTCGTGGCGCCGACGGCCGCGTTCTGGCGGCTGGAGAAACCGGCGACGCACCGGGACGGACCGCTGCCCGAGCAGTTCTCCTGGGAGGTCGAGCGCTTCTGCGTCCTCGCCCTCGAGGCGAACCCCACCGTGCTGGAGTGCCTGTGGTCCCCCCTGGTCGAGGTGATCACGCCAGCCGGGCAGCGGCTGCGCGACCTGCGCAGGGCCTTCCTGTCGGAGCGGGCGCGGCAGTCGTTCGCCGGGTACGCCGAGTCGCAGTTCCGCCGCCTCGACCCGGCCGCGCCCAAGTGGAAGCAGGCCATGCACATGGTGCGCCTGCTGCTCAGCGGCCTGCACCTGGTCCGGCACGGGGAGCCCCTGGTCCAGGTCGGACCGCACCGGGAACGGCTGCTGGCGATCCGGCGCGGCGAGGTGCCGTGGGCGGAGGTGGACGCCTGGCGGGCCGAGCTGTCCGCCGAGGTGGCCGCGACCCCGGGGGTGCTGCCCGAGCGGCCGGACCGGGAGCGGGTGGAGGAATTCCTGATCGGCGTGCGGAAGGAGCACCTTTGAACCTGCCCGGATGGCTGGCGGAGATCCCCGGCGAGCAGCCGTACCCGCCGGCGTTCGCGACGGTGAGCGGCGCGCACCTGTACGGGTTCCCCTCGGTGGACTCGGACGTGGACCTGCGGGGTGTGCACGTGCTGCCGGTCGAGGAGGTGGCGGGGCTGCGGCACGGGCCGGAGACGCTGGAGCGGATGTGGACGCGCGACGGCGTGGAGGTGGACCTGGTCACGCACGACCTGGCCAAGTTCTGCCGGTTGCTGCTGGGCCGCAACGGCTACGTGCTCGAGCAGCTGCTGTCGCCGCTGGTCGTGACGTCCTCGCCGGTGCACGAGGAGCTGGTGGCACTCGCCCCCGGCTGCCTGACGCGGCATCACGCCCACCACTACCTGGGGTTCGCGCGTACGCAGTGGCGGCTGTTCGCGAAGAGCGGGGAGCTCAAGCCGCTGCTCTACACCTTCCGCGTGCTGGCTACCGGGACTCACCTCATGCGCACCGGCGAGCTGGAGGCCGATCTGACGCGCCTGTACGAGTACGGGCCCGCGTACCTGCCCGAGCTGGTCGCCGCCAAGCGGGCGGCCGAGCACGGTCCGGCGCCTTCCGCGCCCGGGCTGGAGGCGGACGTGGAGCGGATGACAGGGGAACTGGAGCGGGCCCGGGACGGCTCGGCGCTGCCCGAGCGCGCGACCGCCGCGGACGCGCTGCACGACCTGGTGGTGCGGACCCGGTCACGGCGACCGTGAGCGTGCTGTGCGAGCGGGGAAGGTGGTAGCGGCCCAGCCGGATCCTGGCCAGGTGCCGGGTCAGGGTGAAGCCGAGGCGTTCGAGCGCGGCGGCGAACAACAGGTTGTGCTCGTGGCAGCAGCCGCCGCGCCCGCCCGTCACCAGTTTGTCCTGCAGGCTGCCCAGGTCGAGGGCGACGCCCCGGCCGAGGAGCGCGTCGAAGTTCTCGAAGGGGATGGAGCGGACGTGCGCCAGGTGCACCTGGCGCAGCGTCTCGTATGTCGGCTCGAGCGGGCCGCCGCACCCGATCCTGGTCAGGTACGCGTCGAGGTCGAGTTTCTCAATGTCCCACGTCATGAGATCGATCTTGGCGCGGGCGACGGCCCGCGCGCATCACGTGTTCACGGGATTCGCCGACAGGACGAGCCTGACGGCGAAGTTGCGGTACCCGGCCCGTTCGAACGCCCTGGCCATCGGCACGTTGCCGGCGTCCGTGTCCGCCGTGATCCGCTGGACGCCGCGCTCGGCGTGGCAGCGGGTGATCTCGGCGAGCAGGTCGTCGACGTACCCGTGGCCGCGGTGCTCGGGCACCACGCCGAGGTAGCCGACCACCGGCCCGCCGTTGTTGGCCGACGGCAGGGCGACCCCGACGAGGTCCCCGCTCTTGTCGTACGCCAGCCGCCACCACGACCGGTCCCCCGGCATGGACCTGTAGTCGTGCACGTCCTGGCGGGCCTGCGCCACGGGATCCATGGTGGCCAGGGCCTGCCGCGTGTGGAAGTCGAGCGTCCCGGCCGCCACCCGCCGGAACGCCGCAACGAACACCTCGTCGTCCGCATCGCCGCGGAACACGAGCCGGTCCGACGGCTCCGGCACGGGCCCGTCCGCCCATTCGTAGCGGAGCCGTTCCAGTTCCTCGGTCAGCCCGGCGCGGCCCGCGGCCTCCCAGCGCCAGGCGACGGCCGCCGCCGCCTTCGGATCGTCGCGCCAGCCGTTGCCGACGAACACGTGGTACTCGGGCGCCTGCCCGTACGCGTCGTGGCCGTGGCGCAGCAGCTCGGCGGCCAGTCCCACGCGGTCGTCCACCGAGGGATGGACGTAGACGCAGTCGAGCGCGAGCGGCTTGTCGCCGTCGGGGAAGCCCCACCAGACGGCGCGGGCCAGGATCTCGCCGTCGTCGGCGACGGCGAGCCAGATGCGGTCGTAGCGGTAGTTGCCGCTCTCCAGGAACGAGAGCAGCCGGTCAGGATGCGCCCAGCTGATGGACTCGTCGACGACACAGCCGAGCAGGCGGTCTAGATCTCCCTCGACCGCGGTGCGGAAAAGCACGTTTCCTCCGAGAAGCAGAAGTAGATGGCGCAGTAAGCGCCCGAACCCATGCCGAACATCTCAGCGCCTCCTTTCTTCCGACTTTTCGGCGTCTGGTGGCACTCTAACGGAAATATCGCGACAGGATGGGCTCGTGAGGTCCTACAACGACACGCTGCCCCTGCAACCCCCGGTCCGGCTGCCCGAGGAGGCCACGCTCGCGGCGGCCGTACGTGCCGCGCCCCTGGCCGAGGAGCTGAAGCCGGAAGGCTCGGACGCGGAGGTGCTGGCCTTCTGGGCGGACCACTGCCGCGAACGGCTGGCCACCGACGAGGGGCTGCTGCTGGAGCTCATCAGGATGTTCCTGTCGCGCGAGCCGCACCCGGGCCAGGCGCCCGCGGAGCTGACCGCTCTCGGCCTGGTACGGCAGGCGGAGCCGTACACGCTGAGCTGGCTCGGCCTGTGGGCGGCGCGGCTGGTCATCGCGGAGACCACCGGGCAGGACGTCCCCGTCATGGGGTCGCTCGCGGACGCCGACGCCGCGGCGCTGCTGCACGGCCTGCGCTCCTATCCGGAGGCGGAACGCGGCGAGGAGCTGGCGGGCTGGCTCAAGAACCGGGACACGGAGGCGGCGGCGGCCGAGATCGCCTCGGTGCTCGGCACGGTGAGCCCGCTGAGCCGGGCGGTCGGCGTGGAGCTGCTGTCGTCAAACTTCGGGGAGCCAGGCCGCCTGGCGCTGTCGGGGCTGCTGGAAGAGCCCAAGCTCGGGGCGGTGATCGCCGCCAGGACGGGACGCGAGGACCGGCAGCCCGCGCCGGGCGAGATCGCGTGGGTGCTGGTGGACATGGCGGCGGCGCTGCTGGAGTTCGGGGGCGAGACGGGAGAGGTGATCGAGTCGATCGCCATGGGGATGGACGCGGAGGAGCAGGCGGGCACGATCGCGATCCTGGCGTTCGGCGACCATCCGTGGACGGGGCAGGTGCTGCAGGTGTTCATCGACCACCATCCCGACGAACGCGTCGCCGCCGCGGCCCGCAAGGCCCTGCGCCGGCTGCACGGGCTGGCGGACGTGCGCGGCTAGAGGTTCTTTGACCTGCTCTCCGCCTTTTAGGGACGGGGATTCCCGTGCCGCTATGCGGCAGCTCGTGCCGCTTGCGCGGCTCGTGCTGTGGAACGGGGTGCTTGACGTTTCGCGGACCCGGGTGGGTCTCCACGCCCTGAGACGACCAGCCCGGCCGCCTGTCCTTTGGTCTTGATGTTCTTCGCCCCGACGATGTCGGCGTGCTCGGTGTGCCCGCAAGAAGTGCAGGAGAAGATCGCTTGGCTCTTGCGGCTCTTCTCATCCACCTTCCCGCACGCAGGTTCCGGGCACGTCTGGGACGTATACGCAGGGTTGATCTTATGGATGACACTGCCGGTGTAGCGGGCCTTGGAGCGGAGGGCGACTTCCAGGCCATACCAGCCCTTGTCCAGAATCGCCTTGTTGAGCCCGGATTTCGCCGCCGCGCCGTTGCGGAGGAACCGGCCCGGCTGGTCGGGGTCGGGCTTCGGCTTGACGGCCGCGCTCATGCCCTTGGTGTTCAGGTCTTCGATGACCACATGCCCGTACACGCGGGTGAGTCGGTGCGCGGCTTGGGCGTTGAAGTCAGCGCGCCGCCACCGGACCCGCCGCATGATCTCACTGATGGCGGCCACGACTGTCTTGCGCCGCTTCGATCCCTTCTGCGTGCGGGCGAGTTGGCGTTGCAGCCGCAGATACCGTTCCGCTTCGCCGGGCGTGAGATACCCGAGGTCGTCTTGCCGGGCCCCTTGCCTCACCCATGGAAGCTGTCTGGAGGAGACACCGTCGCTTCCGGCGTGGCGGCGGTCGAAGAACTCCCCATCCGAGGTCACGGCGGCCG
Organism: Nonomuraea sp. B19D2; assembly: GCF_040137845.1. Taxonomy (NCBI): domain Bacteria; kingdom Bacillati; phylum Actinomycetota; class Actinomycetes; order Streptosporangiales; family Streptosporangiaceae; genus Nonomuraea; species Nonomuraea sp. B19D2. Next base: position 128,836 of record NZ_JBEFAK010000031.1, read on the forward strand.
TGACCACCCCCCGGTCCACACCCGCCCATTGAGGGCAGGCGTGTTCCTCACGCTCGGCGATCCCAT
>NZ_JBEFAK010000032.1:0-126142 GCF_040137845.1 Nonomuraea sp. B19D2
CAACCTCATCCGCCTGGATGCCTGGTGGAACGGACACCCGCTCGACCGGACCCGCACCAGCCACCTCGCCCGCCTCGAACTGGCAGAACTCGCTCTCGCAGCCTGAGACGAGTTAACCAGCAGGATCCTGTGTTGCTATAGATGGCGTCATCATCTGACACTTCGAGGACAGGGCGTTCGATGGCATCGGTGACGTTTCGCGATGAGACTGCGACAGGCCGGGAGCTGGCGGAGTTCTCTCTGCCCGGCCTGCCTGAGCGGATCTCGGCCCGGGAGCTGGTACGGCTGCGCGTGCGCGAGGAGGTGGCCCGCCACAACGCCGCCCCGTCGCATCATTTCCGCGGCCTGGTCAAGCCGAGCGACGCCGAGGTCGAGCTGAACGGCTACCGGATGCGCACCGCGCGCAGGCTGGACTGGGACAAGCAGGCCGACGCCGCCGAGGCCGCGTTCGCCCGCAACGGATTCCTGCTGCTGGTGGGCGACCGGCAGATCGAGGACCTGGACACCGAGATCGATCTGGCCGCCGACCCGGTGGTGTCCTTCGTCAAGCTCGTCCCCCTCGTCGGGGGCTGACGTGACCTGCATCGTCCCCCGCCGCAGTGCCCCCTCCCGGGACGTCAGCCCTTGATCTGCCGGACGATGGTCTCGTCGGTGATCCGGCTGTCCCCCGCCAGGAGGAGTGCCTTGCTGAGGATGAGTGCGAGGCGCCCGTCGTCCTCGAACGGCAGGAACAACCCCCCGTTGCGGTCGGGTGCGGAGACGATGCACAGGTAGACGTCGCCGGGCTCCATGAGGACGTTGGCGCTGCCCAGGTGGATCTTGTAGGTGCGCAGGTCGCCGCGGACGACGAGGTAGCGATCGGTGAGGGAGCAGCGGCCGGCGATCGCCAGGCGCGGCAGCAACCGGGCCAGCGCGTCGCGACGCACCTCGGCCGAAGGCGGCAGCTCGCCGAAGGACGCCGCGTGCCAGTAGTCGAGATGGCGGTCGTGCCCGCGGTCGGCCCACTCCGGGTCGGCCGCGATCGAGGTCACCGCCACGAACAGGTCCACGTCCCGCATGGCCTCGCTGAACACCAGCGCCGGCACCTCGGCCAGCGGCGCCTCCCGCCACTCGCCGTCCACCCTCCGGTGGAAGCGCACCTGGTCGGTGGAGGCGTGCTCGCCCGGATCCCCGTACAGGTAGTCGTGGAAGAACGACGCCCGCCACCGTCCCTCGGCCAGCACCCGCGTGGCCTGGCCCGCGTCGCCGCCGTCCCAGGGGCCGAGCATGTCGGCCCGCCACCCCCGGACCTTGAACATCGCGTACAGCCGCCGGTAGTCCACGACGTGTCCGGCGAAGCGGTTGGAGTAGACGGCGGTCCGCTCCTCCGCGGGTGTCAGCGGGTAGACCTCGCGGAACGCCTGCTTGAACGGCTGCCTGACGTGCCCCTCGGCCACGGCCTCCCGCCAGCCGGTCACCTCGGCGAGCGTCGCCCGGGCGGGATGCCAGAGGCGTACCCGCCGGCCCTCCAGCCCGCCGAGCGCGGCCCGCCACTCCCCCGGCGCGACCTCGGCCTCCCAGATCAGCCGCGCGGCCACGGTGGCGGCGATCGGATGCGCCGCGATCTGCTCGCGCCAGGTGTCGTACGGCTGCGCGGCTTCGCCGGCGAAGCCCGCCTCCAGCGCCCTGACCAGGGTCGTCACCTGCCGCTGCACCTGCTTGACCAGCTCGCGCACCCGCTTGACCTCGTCGGGACGCTCCTTGCGCAACGCCGCGGGCGCGGCCTTGAGCCGCCGGTCCCCGTGCCACCAGGACAACGCGAACTCGCCGTCCTCACCGGCCGCCACGACCGCCAGGTGCTCGCCCATCGGCACCTCCAGCCGCCCGCCCGGGCCGAACCCGAGATCCGGCATGCGGAAGGCCACCTCGATCCGGTCCGCGAGCCCCGGCTCGGCCTTCCGGATCATCCGATCGAGCTGCTTGACCACCCCGGCGTGCCGGGTGAGCGCGCGGGCGGTGCGCAGCGCCGTGATCGCCTCCGGCGTCGGGAACCGTTCGACCGCCCGCGCCACCTCGTACAGCAGCGCCTGCGAGGGCAGGGTCTTGGCCGCCGTGGGGGCGACGGCGACCCGGGAGAGCAGGCGGTCGAGCAGCTCGGGCAGCCACGGCTCGTCGCGGAACAGCGCCAGCCGCGCGGCCCGCCCGATCGCCCCCGTCTCGGCCGGTCCGAACGCCTTGTCCGCCCGGTAGGGGATCTCGCCCGCGTGAATCGCCGCCAGCCGGTCGTCGGCGGCCTCCAGTGTCGAGCGGGCGAAGTCCACGTACGCCGGCATCGCGGCCAGCCGCTCCCAGACGTCGGTCAGCTCCGGCGGCGACCCGTACGACCGGGACCCGATCTCGGCCAGCAGCGCCCTGCCCGCCGGGTCCATACCCATGACCAGCTCGAGCTCGGCGGCCGCCAGCGGCTCCTGCCGCTCCTGCATGATCTCGGCCACCTCGTCCATCCCGGCCAGGCCCGCCACGGCCAGGAACGCGTACGGGTGCTCGGTCCGCTTCTCCCTGACCATGAACTCGATCAGGGTGCGCGCCGGCGCGGCGAGTGCGGCCGACGGCGCACCGCCGGGGCAGCGCAGCAGCGCGGCCGCCGCCAGGCACAGGTCGGCCCACTTACGGCGGGCCAGGCCGTCGACCAGGGCCTCGTACAGCGCCACGCACGACTCAGAGCTGAAGGACGGCTGCCGCTGCCTGACCTCGTCCTCGACGATGACCCTCGCCGAGAACGCCGGGCCGCTGCTGGTCACGCGATAGGCGAGCGGCAGCAGGGCGCCCAGGTCGGCCGCGCTGAGCTGCGGCCCGGCCTGCCGCCAGACGAGATGCCCGGCACCGGGCTCGGTGAACTGGTTCTGGAGCCGCTGGGCCGTGGGGGAGAGCTGCATGTGGTGTCCCTTGGTCTGCCAGAGGACCGTCAACCTTGATCCTCGCTTTCACCGCAGGAGAATGCCGCACGCCACCGACAGAAGCCAGTTCCCGGGCTGCCCGGATGCGGCGCTACCCCAGCACGGGGAAGTTCGCCCTGATCACGCCGTGCGGGTCGCGGGCGCGCTTGAGGTCGCGCAGCCTGGCCAGCGACTCGCTCGGGAACGCCGCCGCGGCCTGCTCGCCCCCGTGCAGCATCGTGTACGGCTTGCGCCCGCTGGTGACCGGCACCAGCGCCTTGCCCAGCCGTTCGAGGCGATCGGCCGTCGCCTCGGAAGGCAGGCCGATCGCGTAGATCAGGTAGGGCTCGTCCAGGTGCCCGGCGGCGCCGCCGCCGTCCGCGGGCCTGGCCAGCGCGCCGCCCAGGTGCCGGATCTGCACGCTCACCAGCGGGTCGATCGGCTCGCCCAGCAGCACGCCGGCCACCTGGTCGTCCAGCCCGGTCAGCAGCTCGCACCGGCTCGCCCCCGGCGAGGGGTCGGTGGGCTCGTCGCAGATGGAGCCCAGCTCGGCCACCGGCAGCAGCCGCCTGTTGTCGCTGACGGCCCCGCCGATCAGGTCGAAGGGCCGCAGCAGCCCGCCCGGGTCACGGCCCAGGAACGTGCTGTCGATCATGACGAACCCGGGACCGCCGGGGATCTGCAGCAGGTCGAACCAGACCGTCAGCTCGTCCGGCGCGGACGCGCTGACCTCCTGGAAGGCGGCCAGCACCGCGGGCGCCCGCTCGATCGGCCACATGATCCGCCCGCCGTGCAGGAAGGGGGCGGGACGCAGCTCGAACTCCACCGCCGTCACGATCGCGAAGTCGCCGCCGCCGCCCCGCAACGCCCAGAACAGCTCGGGGTCCCGATCGGCGCTCACCCTGATCCGGGTGCCCTCGGCGTCCACCGCGTCGAAGGCCCGCACGCTGTCGGCCGCGAAGCCGTACTTCCTGCTGAACCAGCTCAGCCCGCCGCCCAGCGTGTACCCGGCCACGCTCACCACGGGCGAGCTGCCCGCCAGGCCGGTCAGCCCGAGCGGGCTCGCCGCCGCGAGCACCTCGCCCCACTTCACGCCCGCGCCGACGCGGGCCACTCCGTTCTCGATCTCCACGCCGCCGAGCCCGCCGGTGCGCAGCAGGATCGTGCCCTCGGCGTCGCCGGAGGCGCCGTGGCCGCTCGGCTGCGCGGTCACCGACAACCCGTGCAGGCGGGCGTAACCGACCGCGGCCGCCACGTCGTCGGCGTCGGCCACCTCCACGACCGCGCGCACCGGCTGGTCGACGGCCAGGTTCCACGGCTTGCGCGCCTCGTCGAAACCCTCGTCGCAGGGGAGGAGCACGCGGCCGTTCGTCAGATTCTTCAGCTCGTTCATGCGTCCAGCGTGCTGTTTGGGACTTGAGGAGGAGTTGGGGTTGACTTGGGGTTCGTGGAGTTGAGACTGTTCGGCCCGCTTGAGGTGGACGGCGACGAGGGTGACCGGCTCGACCTCGGCACCCGCAAGCAGCGGGCGGTCCTGGCCAGGCTGGCGCTCGAGCCCGGCCGCGTCGTCCCGCTCGACCAGCTGATCGAGGAGCTGTGGGCCGGGGAGGCGCCGGCCAAGGCCACGGCGACGCTGCAGGCGTACGTCTCGCATCTGCGGCGGGTGCTCGAGCCGGGCCGCAAGCCGCGCACGCCGCCCCAGGTGCTGCTCACCCGCGAGCCCGGTTACCTGCTGAACGTCACGCCCGGCCAGACCGACGTGGGCCGCTTCGCCGCATGGGCCGCCGACGGCGCGCGCCTGGTGAAGCAGGGGCGGCACGCGGAGGCGGCCCGGGTGCTGGACCGGGCCCTCGCGCTCTGGCGCGGGGAGCCGCTGGCCGAGTTCCCCGATCTGGCGCCGGTGGCGTCCGCGCGGCTGGGCGAGCTGCGGCTCGCGGCCGAGGAGGACCGTCTGGAGGCGCGGCTGGCGCTGGGCGAGGCCAGCGTGCCCGACCTGGAGGCGCTGACCGAGGCGCATCCCTACCGGGAGCGGGCGTGGGGGCTGCTGGTGCTCGGGCTGTACCGGGCGGGGCGCCAGGCCGACGCGCTGGCGGCGCTGCGCAAGGTGCGCGCCCTGCTCGCCGACGAGCTGGGGATCGAGCCGGGGCCGGAGCTGAAGCGGCTGGAGCAGGCCGTGTTCGAGCAGGCGCCAGAGCTGGACGCGGCGACGCCCGCGAGAGGCGAGGTCGCGCCCGCGGACAGCCCCAGGCCCGCGCCCGCTTTCGACGGCGACAGGCTCGTGGCCAGGGAGGCAGAGCTGCGTGCCCTGGAGGAGCTGCTGTCCGAGGCCAGGCGGGGCAGGGGCGGGCTGGTCCTGGTCACCGGCGAGGCGGGCATCGGGAAGACCAGCCTGGCCAGGGCCGCCGCCGACCTCGCCGCCGCCAGGGGCTTCAGGGTGGAATGGGGGCGCTGCCTCGACGGCGGCACCGCTCCGGCGTTCTGGCCCTGGACCAGGGCGGGCCTGATCCCGCCGCGCCCGCACGCCGAGCTGTTCGACCTGTACGACGCCGTGCTGTCCGAGCTGCGCAAAGGGCCCCTGCTGGCGGTGCTCGAGGACCTGCACTGGGCCGACGCCTCCTCGCTGAAGCTGCTCGGCCACGTCGCGGGCGAGCTGGCGAGGACCTCCGCGCTCGTCGTCGCCACGCTCAGACCGGAGCCCGGCGAGCACCCCGAGCAGCTGCGCGAGACCCTGGGCGCGCTGGCCAGGGAGGGACACAGGCTGCCGCTGAAGCCGTTCGACGCCTCGGGCGTACGCGACTACCTGCACCTGCACGATCTGGCGGCCGACCCGCAGGAGCTGCTCGACCGGTCGGGCGGCAACCCGTTCTACCTCACAGAACTGCTCCGCCTGCCCGAACCCGAGCGCCACCTCGTCCCTCAGGGCGCCCGCGCCGTCATCGAACGCAGGCTGGCCCGCCTCCCCGAACCCACCCAGGAGCTGCTCAGAGCCGCCGCGGTCGCGGGCCGCGAGGTGGAGCTGGACCTGCTGACCGCCCTCGTGGACCGCCCGGTCGAGGAGGTCATGTCGCAGCTGGAGCCCGCGCTGGCCGCCGGACTGCTCGCCGAGGCCGCCGACTACCGCTTCTCCCACGCCCTGGTACGGCAGGCCCTCGACGCGGGGCTCACCAGGCTGGACCGCGCCCGCCTGCACCTGCGGGCCGCCGGACACCTGGAGACCGTGCCCGGCGCCGACCCCGTGCTCCTGGCGGGCCACTTCGCCGCCGCGGCCAGGCTGGGCGGCGCCCCCAAAGCCGTCACGTACGCCACGCGGGCCGCCAGGCAGGCCGCGCAGCGGCACGGCTACCAGGAGGCCGTCCAGCTGTGGGAGCTGGCGCTCGATCACCTGCCGCCCGGCGGCTCGCCCGAACGCTGCCGCGTGCTGACCGAGCTGGGCCAGGCCCGCCGCACGCTGGGCGACGCCGAAGGCGCCTACCGCGAGCTGACCGAGGCCATCGCCCAGGCCCAGCGGCTCGGCGACAGGGACGCGCTGGTGGCGGCGGTCTCGGTCTTCGGCGGCCTGTCGGTGTGGAACTGGCGCCCGTACGGCACGGTGGACGAGGACATGGTCGCGATCCTGGAGGACCTCCTGGCGGGCGACCTCGACGACCGGTCCAGGGCCGCGCTCCTGGGCACGCTCGGCACCGAGCTGCACTACGGCCCCCGGCGCGCCGAAGGCGAGCGGCTGGCGCTCGAGGCGATCGACCTGGCCCGCCGCTCGGGCGACTCCATGCTGCAGGCCAGGGCGCTCAACAACTACCTGATCGCGAGCTTCGTACCTGGCCGCAACCCTGAGCGGCTGGCGGCGGCCGAGGAGATGCTGGCCCTGCCCGGGCTGCCCAGGGAGGCCAGGCTGGTGGCTCGGGTGCTGCGCATGGCGTGCCTGCTGCGCGCGGGCGAGCTGGCCGAGTGGAGCCGGGACCTGGCCCGCTGCGAGCAGCTGCTCCACGAGGTGGACCGGCCCGAGCTGGAGGCGATGGTCCGCGTCGCGCAGACCGCCGACCACGCCCTGCACGGCCGGTGGGCGGAGGCGGAGGCGCTGGCCGAGCACTTCCCCACGATCTCCTACGGCGCGAGCCTGTGGGGCCAGGAGGCCCGGCGCCTCGGCGTCCTCTACACGTGCCGGCGCGGCCAGGGCCGGGTGGCGGAGCTGCTGGACGAACTGGTGGCCGCGGGCGACCGTCCGCTCATGAGCATGGTGCGCCCGCTCGCCATCCTGGCCTCCCTGGACGTGGGCCGCACCGGACAGGCGCGGCAGCTCGTCGAACGGTGGGGCGTGAACCTGCGGGAGGACTGGTCGGCGGACTTCTTCTTCCCGGTCTGGGGTCTCGTGGCCGCCCAGCTCGGCACCCCCGACCCCGGGGAGATGTACGAGCGGCTGCTGCCGATCGCCGGCCAGCCCATCGTCATGGGCACGGGCAGCGCGGCCCTGGGCTCCGTGCAGGACGTGCTGGCCGAGCTCGCGCTCCGGCTGGGCCGTGCGGACAGGGCGCTCGAGCACAACCAGGCGGCCATCGCCACGCACCAGCGGCTGGGCCTGGCCTACCTGGAGTCGCGCAGCCGCGCCCGCCGCGCCGAGCTGACGCCCTGAGCCTTGTCGGTGGCCCCGCGTATGGTGACCCTATGCCTGTCATCGAGGTCGCCGGGCGCGAGGTCCGCATCACCAGCCCCGACAAGGTCGTCTTCCCGCAGACCGGCCACACCAAGCTCGACCTGCTCGGCTACTACCAGGCCGTGGGCGAGGCGGCGCTGCGGGGCGTGCACGGGCGGCCGATGGTGCTCAAGCGGTTCGTGCACGGCATCGAGCAGGAGGCCTTCTTCCAGAAGCGCGCCCCGGCCAAGCGGCCCGACTGGATCGAGGTGGCCGAGCTGAAATACCGCTCGGGGCTCAGCGCCGAGGAGGTGGTCTGCACCGACCTGGCCCAGCTGCTCTGGGTCGTCAATCTGGGGTGCGTCGACCTCAACCCCCATCCGGTGCGCTCCGACGACCTGTCCAGGCCCGACGAGCTCCGCATCGACCTCGACCCGGTGCCCGGCGTGCCGTGGTCCGACGTGCTGGCGACCGCCCAGGTGGCGCGCGAGGTGCTGGCCGATCACGGGCTGGTCGCCTGGCCCAAGACGTCCGGTTCGCGGGGGTTCCATGTGTACGCGCGGATCGAGCGGCGCTGGCCGTTCGCGAAGGTGCGCAAGGCGGCCGAGACGGTGGCCCGCGAGGTCGAGCGGCGGGCGCCCGAGCTGGCCACCAGCCGGTGGTGGAAGGAGGAGCGGCACGGCGTGTTCGTCGACTTCAACCAGAACGCCTACGACCGCACGGTGGCCTCCGCCTACTCCGTGCGCGCCGTCCCCGACGCCCGGGTCTCGACGCCGCTGACCTGGGACGAGGTGCCCGGCTGCCACCCCGAGGCGTTCACCGTCGACACGGTGCCCAAGCGGCTGGCCTCGACCGGCGACCCGTGGGCGGACATGGACCTGCAACCGGGCTCGCTCGACGGGCTCCTGGCGCTGGCCGAGGAGCTCGGGCCGGCGCCCAAGCCGCCCAAGGGCACGGGGCGCCGGCAGCAGACCATGCCCGTCATCGAGATCGCGCGGGCGGAGCACAAGGACGAGGCGCTGGCCGGGTTCGAGCGGTGGAAGGCCCGCCATCCGGAGGCCGCGGCCCGCCTGGAGCCCGCCGACGTGCTGGTGGACGGCATGCGGGGGCGCAGCAGCGTGTGGTATCGCGTCCGGGTCAACCTCCAGCACGTCCCGGAGGAGCTGCGGCCGGAGCAGGAGCCGCTGGAGGTCGACTACGACCCCTGGCGCGGCGCCGCGGGCCCCCCACCAGGCCTTACGTGATCCAGCAACTGGCTCGACGGCTAAGCTGATCGGATGCGAGCGGTTGCGTTTGACATCTTCGGGGGCGAGCTCGAGGTGCGCGAGCTGCCCGATCCGTCCCCCGCGCCACATGGTGCGGTGATCAGGGTCGAGGCGACGGGGCTGTGCCGGTCCGACTGGCACGGCTGGCAGGGGCACGACCCCGACATCAAGGTCCTGCCCCACGTGCCGGGCCACGAGCTGGCGGGCGTCGTCGAGGCGGTGGGCCCCGACGTGCGCGGCTGGCGTCCGGGGGCGCGCGTGACCGTCCCGTTCATCTGCGCCTGCGGCACGTGCCCGTCCTGCGCCACCGGCGACCAGCAGGTGTGCGAGCGCCAGACGCAGCCGGGCTTCACGCACTGGGGTTCGTTCGCCGAGTACGTGGCCATCGACCACGCCGACGTCAACCTGATCGCGATCCCCGAGGACATGGCCTTCGTCACCGCGGCCGGGCTCGGCTGCCGCTTCGCCACCGCGTTCCGCGCCGTGGCGCAGGTCGGCGAGGTGCGGCCCGGCGAGTGGGTGGCGGTGCACGGCTGCGGCGGCGTGGGCCTGTCGGCCGTGATGATCGCGACGGCTGCCGGGGCTCGCGTGGTGGCCGTGGACGTCAGCACCGACGCCCTGCACCTGGCCGAGCGGGCGGGGGCCACGCACTTCGTCAACGGCTCGGCCGGTGACGCGGCGGCCCAGGTCAGGGAGCTGACCAGGGGCGGTGCTCACGTGTCCATCGACGCGCTGGGCAGCCCGCAGACATGTGCCGCCTCCGTCGAGAGCCTGCGCCGCAGGGGCCGTCACGTCCAGGTGGGACTGCTGCCGGGAGGGCCGACGCCGGTGCCGATGGGCCGGGTGATCGGCCACGAGCTGCGCCTGCTGGGCAGCCACGGCATGGCCGCGCACGCGTACCCGCCGATGCTGGAGATGATCAGGGCCGGCATCCTCCACCCCGACCAGCTCGTCACCCGCACGATCGGGCTGGCCGACGCCGGCAAGGCGCTGGCCTCGATCGGATCGGTGCCGGGCGTCACGATGATCACTCCTCGATCCGGCCACTGATCGTCCCGAATCCGGGGGCCATTCACCGAAACTCGGGTAATCGGCCTGACCGTCATTGAGCAAGACTTTCCACAATCGTGTCAATACGCCAGGATTGAGGGCCCCGCAGACGTTGTAAGCTGGCCGACCGCGTGATCGACATCGCGCTGCCCGGCAAGGACGGGCTCGCCGCCGCCGGCGAGCTGCCCAAGTGCGGGGTGCTCATCCTGACCGGCGTGGGCACGCCCGGCCTGCTCAAACGGGCGCTCGACGTGCACGTGCGGGGGTTCATGGCCAAGGACGCCCCGCCGGAGCGGCTGGCGGACGGCATCCCCAGGGTGGCCGACGGAGAGCAGGTCATCGACTCGGAGCTGGCCATCGCGGCCATGCGCCCGGCCGACGCGCCGCTGACGCAGCGTGAGCTGGACGTGATCGGGGCCGCGGCGGACGGGGCGTCGGTCGGGGAGATCGCCCGCGTCGCTGTTCCTGTCCGAGGCACCGGACGCAACTACCTGTCCAAGACCACGGCCAAGCTGGGCGCCCGCACCGGATCGACGCCATCCGCATCGCCAGGGAGGCAGGCTCATTGAATCACTTATAGACCCTTAGTGATCGTTAGTGGGGCGATGGCTGAGTTCCTTCGGCTGGCTGGAGTCTCGGTTGGACTGAGGCTTTGCCTGAGAAGCGATCTGGAGAAGATCGTGGTGATGTGGTGGGGCTGTTTGTGCCCACTGGTGGCCTCGTCTCGCTCGTATGTTCTACCCGGCACCCAAAGACTGGTAATCTATCGGTCACTCACTGTGCAAGACAGGAGGTGGGGTGCAGGTGGTGGAGATGTGCCAGTTCGTCCGCAATCAGGGTCGGGCAGAGACATCGCCCGCGCCTTGCTGGGCCGGGCGGATGGCGCTCGTATGGCGCTTGGTGTAGGGGAAGGCAGAGGTGCCACAGCGAGCGGCGGAGGCTCGGCGCCGTGCGCAATGGGGATGCCGTCGGGGTCGTCAGGGCGGGGGTGGCTGGTGAGGCGGAGGATCCCGTTGGCCGAGGGCGAGAGCCCCCGGACGGCGTGCGCTCGCGTCTTGTTGCGCGGTGGGGTGGAAGCGAAGACCGGCGAGTTGGTGTCGCCGGGAGTGCTGGCGATGCGGGTGGGCTGGTGTGCGGAGTTGGTGTCCGGCATGACGGCGGCGCTGCTGGCTGACCATTGGAACAGCGCCGATGTCGCATTGCTGGCGGGTGGGGTGGATGCGGGCGGGCGACGCCTGCCGTCACAGGCGTGGATGGCGCTGCGCCGGCTGGGCTGGATGGCCAGCGCGCCGGAGGGTGTCAGGGTCAACGACCGTGTCATGCGGATGGCCCAGGAGCAGGCCGGACGCCTGCTGCGCGGAGCGTGCTGGCGGGCGGAGGTGACCGCCGGTGTGCTGGCCACCTGGCCCGCCGATGCGCTCAGGCGCACAGCCGAGGAATGGGACGCCGTGCGCGCCGCCGTCCCCGACGGCCGGCGCCTGCCTTCTAGCGTCATCAAGGCCCGCACCCGGCAGGTCGCCGCCTATCTGCGAGCCAACGGCCGGCTGCCGGCCGACGTGTTCGAGCTGGAAGACGTGCCCCGGGCGGCGCGGATGCTGCTGCTGGCCGCCTGCGACCGCCAGCAGGCCACCATCGAGCGCAGCGAGAGCGACCCGCGGCGGGCTGTGCTGCGGCTGCAGCTGCCCACCCGGCCCGACCCGCGCTCGTACGCGGATTGGACGTGGGTGGCCTGCCCCATCACCCTGCCGCCCACGGTCCCCGCCTCGGCCCTCCTGCACCTGCCCACCCTTCGCCTTGCGGGCGGCCGGGTGCAGGCTGACATGGCCTACACCCACGCCGTTCCCACGACCAGCCATACCGGTCACACGGTCGCGCTCGGCGTGGACTGGGGCCTGAACACCCTGCTCAGCGCCGGCGCGACCCGGCTGCACCCCGACGGGCGGATCAGCGCGCTGGGCTCCGGCGCCCAGTTCCGGGCCGCCGGGGTCGTGGCCAAACAGCACCGGCTACGCCGCCTGTCCGAGCACCTGCACACCAAGGCCGACCACCACCAGCGACTCATCGCCGAAAACACCCAGCACGAGCTGACCGGCAAACACACCGTCCTGCGCGACGAGATCCGGCACGTATCCAAGCGCCGCTCCAACCTCAACGACGCCCTGGCCTGGGCCGCCGCCCGCTGGGTCGTCGACCAGGCCATCGCCGCCCGGGCGAGCGTGATCTACCTGGAGGATCTGCGCTCGCTGGAAGCTCGGGGTATGGGCTACACCCTCAACACCCGCCTGTCGCAGCAGGTGCGCGGCCAGATCGCCGACCGGATCAGGCACCTGGCCGCCGAGGTAGGCATCGCCGTCGTGACCGTCCCAGCCAAGAACACCTCCAAGCATTGCCCGCACTGCCTCACCCCGCTGCGGCACCGCAAAGCCCCTGACCAGCCGACGATCGCAGGCTGGAAATGGGCCATCTGCCCTAACCCCGAATGCGGCTGGCAAGGCGACCGCGACCAGGGCGCCTGGCGCCGTATCGCCGCCCGCGGCCTCACCCACCAAGCCAAGACCGTGACAGACCGGGCGAACGGCCAGATGACCATCCCCACGATGGTGGACAAGCTGGAAGCCGCCGCGGTCATCACCCCGCCCACCACCCAGCCTTGCCGGACGGATCGGTCCAAGACCGGCCCCACCCGGCGCAGCACCACACGCCCCGCGCCCAGGCGACGCAGGGCACCCTCCCCGGCACGACCTTCGGGTCCTGCTGGCCAGCGTCCGGAGGGACCCGCACCAACGGACCGGCACCGGCTGCCCCGAGCAGCCCACCGGCACCAGGACGGACAGGCGATCAGCACACCCACCAGGCACCGGCCACGCGGCGCGGCACTGGGCGCAGGATTCCATCTCCACGCCCACGCCGCCCCACCCCGGTGGCAACCGATCCCAGCCACTACGCCTGACATAGGATCGTTAAGCTGATCAGAGACGCTGGATCTAGGCCCGCGTACGCGGCGAGGAAGGCCAGGGCGTCGGCCGCCAGGCCGACCGACCAGCTGGACGCCCGCGTGCCGTGCCCGACGTCCGGCTCGTGCCTGAGCAGGATCGGCCGGTCTCCGCCCGTCGTCCACTGCAGGGCGGGCGCACATCTTGCGCGCGTGCATCGGATCAACACGCGTGTCGCCCGCCGAGACCGTGAAGAGCGTGGCCGGGTAGTCCAAGCCCTTCCTGACGTGGTGGTAGGGCGAGTAGACCAGGAGCCAGGCGAACTGCTGGGGGTCGTCGGGGTCGCCGTACTCGCCCGTCCAGGAGGGGCCCAAGGCCGCTCAGGTGATAGCGGGCCATGTCGAGCAGGCCCGCCGAGCACATCGCCGCCGCGAACAGTCCTGGCCGCTGGGTGAGTGCGGCGCCGACGAGCAGGCCGCCGTTCGACTCGCCCCAGATGCCAAGGCGTCCGGGTGTGGTCCAGCCGTCGGCGATCAGCTTCTCCGCGGCGGCGACGAAGTCGTAACACGTTCTGCTTGCGGTCCAGCATGCCGTCCCGGTGCCAGCCCTCGCGAACCGGCGCCTCCGTGACGAGCCTGACGTGCAGCGACAGCAGGACCGAGCAGCGTCACGCCGCCCGCGACCCCCGCCCCCGACCGCACCAGCCCGGCCAGGACCGGCGCCGTCAAGGCGGCTATGCCCGCTGCCAGCCCGAGCCCGCCTAACCAGCCGGGAGCCTTGAGTCTTGAACGCCCCACGACACGAGTCCGCGACGTGTGTCTTCCACCCCACCCCCGGTATGCGGTTGGGTCGACGGAGCCGGCCGTGTCGTGAATACGCCCGCCATTGCCCCGCTCCTCCTAATCGACCTGATTGGGATCGGCCCTGTAAATGTCGTCGGCGCTTTGGATACCCGTGACTTCCCGCCTGCGCCCCTGTTAACCAGACCAATCCGCTTCCAGTCTCCGGACCAGGGCCGAGGTCCGCCTCGCCGGCCCTTGGCCCGTGGTCCCCGGCGGAGCCGTGGCGACACCCCCGATCAGCCGGGCCGATCGCACCCGTATGGTGGGCGCCATGGAATACACAAGACTTGGCAGCACCGGTTTGAAGGTCTCCCGCATCTGCCTCGGCATGATGAGCTACGGCGATCCCGCCAGGCAGGAGTGGGCGTTGGCGCTGGACGAGGCGGAGCCGATCATCCGCAGGGCCGCCGACGCGGGCGTGACGTTCTTCGACACCGCCGACACCTACAGCCAGGGCGCGAGCGAGGTGGTGACCGGCGAGGCGCTGCGCGCGATCTTCCCCCGGCGCGAGGACTACGTGCTGGCCACCAAGGTGTACTTCCCCATGGGCGAGGGCGCCAACGACGGGGGCCTGTCGCGCAAGCACATCCACGCCGCCATCGACGCCTCGCTCCAGCGTCTCGGCACCGACCACGTGGACCTCTACCAGATCCACCGGTGGGACGACGAGACGCCCGTCGAGGAGACCATGGAGGCGCTGCACGACGTGGTCAAGGCCGGCAAGGCCCGCTACATCGGCGCTTCGAGCATGTGGGCCTGGCAGTTCTCCAAGGCGCAGCACGTGGCCGAGCAGAACGGCTGGACGAAGTTCGTCTCCATGCAGAACCACTACAACCTCCTCTACCGGGAGGAGGAGCGCGAGATGCTGCCGCTCTGCGCCGACCAGGGCGTGGGCGTGATCCCGTGGAGCCCGCTGGCGCGCGGCGTGCTGGCCAGGGCGGGCTCGGCGGCGACGACCGCGCGGACGGGCTCCGACCAGCGCATCGACTTCCTGTACGACCCGGAGAACGACAAGGCGATCCTCGACCGGGTGGCGCAGGTGGCCAGGGACCGCGACCTTCCGGCCGCCCAGATCGCGCTGGCCTGGCTGCTCCACCAGCCGGCCGTGACCGCGCCGATCGTGGGGGCCACGAAGGACCGGCACGTGGACGACGCGGTGGCGGCCGTGTCGGTGTCGCTGACGGAGTCGGAGCTGACCTTCCTCGGCGAGCCGTACCGCCCGCGCGAGGTGCGCTTCTAGCGGTTCCCCGACCGCCTTCCGGCGGTTCCCGGATTGTCGGCCCGACCTTCTAGGGTGTGGGCATGCGGGCAAATGAGGAGGCGGCGGCGGCGCTGCAGGAATACGCGGAGCTGTTCGCGCTCTGCGGCGGCGACGCCTTCCGGGTGCGCAGCTACCAGAAGACGGACAAGGCCATCGCCGGGTTCCCCCAGGACATCTCGGTGGTCGACGTGCGCGGCGTTCCCGGCGTGGGCGAGGCGATCGCCAAGAAGATGGCGGAGTTCCTGCAGCGCGGGAGCTTCCGGCAGCTCGACGACCTGCGGGGGCGGGTGCCCGACGGCGTGCGCAGGCTGACGCGGGTGCCGACGCTGGGGCCCAAGACGGCGATCATGCTGTTCGAGGACTTCGGCATCGACTCCACCGCGGCGCTGAGCGAGGCGATCACCTCCGGCCGCCTCGACGGCGTCAAGGGCCTCGGCCCGAAGACGCTGGCAAACCTGCTCAAGGGCATCGAGCAGCTCGAGCAGTCGGGCCGCCGCGTCCACATCGGCGTCGCCATGTCGGTGGCCGAGCAGGTGATGGCCTCGCTGGAGGCCGAGCGCATCGCGTACGCGGGGTCGCTGCGGCGGATGAAGGACACGATCGGCGACATCGACATCCTCGCGGTCGCGCCCGAGTCCGTCATGTCCGGCTTCCGTGCCCAGCCCTACGTCGCCGAGGTCATCGCCGCCGGCGACAAGAAGACCTCGATCCGCACGACGTCCGGCATCCAGGTGGACCTCCGCGTGGTGCCCGCCGGGTCGTGGGGCGCGGCGATGCAGTACTTCACGGGCTCCAAGGAGCACAACGTCGCTATCAGGGAGATGGCGGTGAAGAAGGGCTGGAAGCTGTCGGAGTACGGCCTGTTCGAGGGCGAGCGGGTGATCGCCGCCGCCTCGGAAGAGGACATCTACGCCGCGCTCGGCATGCAGTACGTGCCGCCGCCGATGCGCGAGGACGGCGGCGAGGTCAGGGCGGCGCTCCGTGGCGAGCTGCCGGAGCTGGTGCGGCTGGAGGATCTGAAGGGCGACCTGCACACCCACACCAACCTCACCGACGGCATCGCCTCACTGGAGGACATGGTGGCGGCCGGGCACGCCCGCGGCTACGCGTACTACGCGGTCACCGACCACGCCCCCGACCTGGCGATGCAGCGGATGACCCTGGACAAGGCGCTGGAGCAGCGGGGGCAGGTGGCCGAGCTCCAAGAGAAATATCCCGACATGCGCCTCCTGCACGGCACGGAGCTCAACATCGCCCCCGACGGGTCGGTCGACTGGCCCGCGGAGATCCTCGCCGGGTTCGACGTGTGCGTGGCCTCGGTGCACTCCCATTTCGGGATGTCGCGCGAGGAGATGACCCGGCGCTTCATCACCGCCTGCGAAAACCCGTACGTGGACATCATCGGGCATCCGACGACCCGCAAGATCGGCAAGCGGCCGGCCGTCGACGCCGACTGGGACGCCGTCTTCCGCGCGGCCGCCCGCACGGGCACCGCCATGGAGATCGACTCCTTCCCCGACCGGTCCGACCTGCCGTCGGACCTGGTGCGGCTGGCCAAGCACCATGGGGTGAAGTTCTCGATCGACAGCGACTCGCACGCGATCCCGCATCTGGCCAACCAGCGGTTCGGGGTGGGGGTCGCGCAGCGGGCCTGGCTGACCACGGACGATGTCATCAACACGTGGCCGCTGGACCGGCTGCTGGCGTTCCTCGGCCGCTGACGCTCCCGGCCCGTCGTCGACACGCCGAGGCAACGCCGCCCGCCGCCGGATACGCCTGCGGCGCTCGGTAGAACAGCGCCACTGGCCTCCGGGGGCACCGGCCGGGACCCCGGAGTGAGTACATCGCCCAGCAGCCAGCGGTAACCGTGTCGTGCGATTTCGGTCCTGGTGGGCGGTGGCGGTCGTGCTGGCGGCCATTGCCGGGTTCTGCCATGGGTCCATGGCCGGGCAGGGGGATCCGGCGCCCTGGCCCTTTCGCTTGCCGTCGACGTACACCCTCGCCGATGACTCCGACCACCCCGTCGGTCTTCGCCAACTTCGCCATCGCCTGCTGGACGTCCCCCAATGTGACCTGGCCGGCCGCCGGTGCCGGCACGCTCAACGCCGCCGCCGCGCACCGCTGTGCGCGGCGGCGGGCGTGGCCGATCGGTGATTCCTGCTGGTCGAGGTGTACGGCCGCGCGACGGGCCGTCGCGCACCGGCCCTTCACCGCCCATCAATCCTTACGTGAAATCTGACTGCCGGGCGGATGACCGCCACATGGTTTCTTCCGAGAAGGGGAATTACCAGACCCGAAAAAAGTCAGGACCAAAACAGCACAACTCATATTGGTGATTTACAACCGCTCTGCCTTGTGTGTAGCTTCGGGAGGTCTCGAATTCCCCGATGCCTTTTATGGAGGCTCCATGCGCGGATTTCGGTTACGCCCGTCAGCAAGGCGCGCGCTCATAGCAGGCGCAGCCGCCGTCCTCATGGGCGGAGCCATGGTGGTCAACGCTCCGGCGAGCGGTGCCGCCGAACCGAGTGTGAAAGCCCCGGCCGAGGCCGTCGCCGTCCCCGCTCCCGTCAGCCCGGACGTGGCGCAGGTGATGAGCACGGCGCGTAAAGCCAGAACAGAGGCCGTCGTGGCCTACTGGACAGAAGAGCGCATGCGCAAGGCGATCCCGGTCTCGGAATCCCCCAACAAGAATCCCACGCAAGACTCGCCGTCCGACGTCCAGTCGGCCGTTCCCAGAAGCGTCCAGCCCGCGGCGCCGCCGTCCCTCAAGGGGGTGGAACGCGGCAAGGCCGGCCGAGGCACTAGCCAGAACGTCAACGTGCTGGTCAACGCGTCGATCGCGGTCGGCAAGGTCTTCTACCGCAACGCCGTGGACGGACTCGACTACGTCTGCTCTGCCGGTGCGGTCAACAGCCCGTCCAGACGCATCGTGAGCACGGCCGGTCACTGCGTGCACGGGAGCAGCGGCGGGAACTGGCACCAGAACTGGGTCTTCGTCCCCTACTACAATTACGGAAACCGTCCGTACGGAACCTTCGCCGCGAATTGGCTGATCAGCTTCAACGGCTGGATCAACAACAGCAACTTCGATTACGACGTCGGCTTCGTCAAGACATTCAACAATGAGTGGGGCCAGCTCCTCGTCGACACGGTGGGCGGCCACGGTTTCCAGACCGGACAGCCGAAATCACGCTTCATGACCATGCTCGGCTACCCGTCGGAGTCCCCTTACCCGGGAGACTGGCAGTATTTCTGCCAGGGCACCACGTCCGCCTCCGGATCGAATCAGATCACGATGGGTTGTCCGCTGACGCGTGGCCAGAGCGGCGGCCCGTGGCTCTGGTCGTACGACGACAGCACAGGCCTCGGATATGTCAACGGCACATCCAGCACACTGGACAGAATTGTCAACCCCACCCAGTGGTGGAGTCCTTATTTCGACAATCCTGACTGGGATCTCTTTAACTACGCCGACCAGATATCCTGACGAATAGTGAGGCGGGGCGCCCCGGCTCCACGCCGGGGCGCCCCGCACCCGTCCTCAGTCTCCCATCGAGGGGAGGTCCTGGTGTTGTCCAGGACGGTCATAGCGGCAGCCGCGACCGCGGTCCTGATCGCCCTCGCTGTGATCGCGGTGCGCATGGCGACGTCGCAGCCTGCGGAGGGCGCTCGCCCCGCTCCCGGTGACACCGGCATTCCTGCCTCGCCGACAGCTCACCGCGTCGCGACTCCCACGCCGGCTGAGGAGTACTGGACGGACGAGCGGATGCGTCGAGCGTCACCGGCGCCCGCGCCCGTCCAGACGGAGTGAGCGCGCCTCCGTTCGCCCGTCGTCGCTCCACCGCAGCGGTGAACAGCCGGAGGTTCGCGACTGGCCGGAGATACGGCCGCTGGTCCGCAGGCCAGGCTCAGCGGGGTAAGCGCGATACGCGCGTTCCCCGGCGATCAGTCGTGGGTGATGATCACCTTGCCGAAGCCGCCGCCCGACTCCACGTAGCGGAAGGCGTCGGGGACGTGCTCGAACGGGAACATCCGATCGAGCACCGGACGCAGCCGGTGGGCCTCGACGGCGCGGTTCAGCTCGACGAAATGGGCCCGGCTGCCCGTGGCGACGCGATGCAGCGCCGCGCCAGCCCCGAACAGCGTCGCCGGTTCGATGGGCCGGGCTCCCTCGGCGCCGGAGAGCCAGTAGCCGACGAAGGCCACCTCGCCGCTGACCGCGACGGACTTCAGCGACTGCTCCAGCGGCCCCGTCGCATCGACGACACGATCGACGCCCACGCCGCCGGTGAGGGCACGGACCTTCTCCGACCATGCCGGGTCGTCCCGGTAGTTGATCACCTCGTCCGCCCCGAGGGCCTTCAGCCGGTCGGCCTTGGCGGCGCTGGACGTGGTCACGACCACCGCGGCTCCGGCCACCTTGGCGAACTGCAGCACGAACAGCGACACGCCTCCCGACCCCAGGGTCAGCACGGTGTCTCCGGCGTGCAGCGCGCTGCCCGCGGTCAGGGCGTTCCAGGCGGTCACCGCCGCCAGCGGCAGCGCCGCGGCCTCCTCGAACGAGAGGTGCTCCGGGATGTGCACGACGCCGTCCTCGCTCACCACGGCGTACTCCGTCAACATGCCGTCGATCGTCGTTCCGAGCTGTGCGGCGTTGTCCTGTATGAACGGACCGTCCAGCCAGCGGGGAAAGACGGTGGCCGCCACCCGGTCGCCCGGCTTCACCCGGCTGACCTCCTCACCGACGGCGACGACCTCCCCCGCCCCTTCACAGCCGGCCACCACGCCGGGTCTGATGGGCAGCGGGTAGTCGCCGGCGAGCACCCTCAGGTCACGGAAGCCGAGCGAGTTCGCGCGAACCTTGATCACGACCTGCCCACGCCCCGGTGCGGGTTCGTCGTGGTCCTGAACCGTCAGCCCGGCGAGGCCACGTCCCGGATCAAGGTGATAACTCTTCATGAAAACGGCCTTTCACGCTCTCGTGGTCATGCGTGGAGGCCGGCCCCGCGATGCGTCGGCGGGCGGCCCCACGTTTCACGACGGGATCCTGCTGAGTGGCCGCGGCGTCCGGCAATTCCCTCGAGGGAATCGCCGGTGCCGACGGGGACTGGATAGAAATGTCTGGTGAGCAGCACGATCGAACGGAGCGGCGTCGGCACGGAGCTGAGCCGCTGGCGCCGGGCGCGCCGGCTCAGCCAGCTCGAACTGTCCGCGCTGGCCGGCACGACCCAGCGTCATCTGAGCTTCATCGAGAGCGGTCGCTCCCAGCCGGGGCGGGCGCTGGTGATCCGGCTGGCCGAGTCACTCGGCCTGTCGCTGCGGGAGCGCAATGACCTGCTCGCCGCGGCCGGGTATGCGCCGATATTCACGGAGTCGGGCTTGGACGAATCCGCGCTGCGGCCGGTCCGCGACGCCCTCGAGCAGATCCTGCACGGGCATATGCCGTATCCGGCGCTCGTCGTCGCGCCCTACGGCCGGGTGGTGGCGGCCAACGACGCCGTCGAGGTGTTCACCGAGGACGCCTCACCCGGGCTGCTCGCGCCGCCGGTCAACATGCTGCGCCTCATGCTCCATCCCGACGGGATGGCACCCAGGGTGCGAAATCTTGACGAGTGGGGCCGGCATGTCATCGAGAACCTCCGCGCCAGGGCACGGCGGAGCCCGGATCCGCGCTTGGACGATTTCCTCACCGAACTGGCCGGATACGTCCCGCAGACCCCGGTCGGCCCCGGGCACCTCGGCTTCTCCGTGCCGATGCGGCTGGCGTCGGCCGACGGCGAGCTGCGTCTGATCACCACGCTGACCTCGTTCGCCACCGCGATCGACATCACGCTTGCCGAGCTCCACCTGGAGGCGTTCCTGCCCGCCGATCAGGCCACCGCCGAACTCCTCCGGATCCGGGCGGAGCGGCGCCGAACCGGAAAGAGCGCGGGGTAGCCCGGGGCCGGTTCCCGGCTCCCCCGCGGCGGGTAAGGCCCTGGATGGCGAAATGGAACGTTCCCGTGCTGGTTGGGCAGAGTTTGGCAACAGGGGACGCACTGGAACAGACTGAGGGGATTAAATGGTTTCCAGGTAGGAAATACGTCTTAGCGAGGTGACTACCATGAGGCAAGCGACGGCGGCGATCGTGAAGCCACTGCCCGAACACCTGTTCAGGGTGCACGGCCTGAACGCGGAGATGCGGTGGGAGGCCATGTCGGGGCAGGGATACCACACCCCGATCGACCGCTTCTTCGTGCGGAACCACACCTCCACTCCGATCATCGACGTCACCACCTGGCGGCTGCGGGTGCACGGGGCGGGCGTCCGATGTCCGCGGGAGTTCGGCTACGAGCAGCTGCGGGCCATGCCGTCGCGGACGTTCGACGTGGCGATCGAGTGCGCCGGGAACGGGCGGCGCTTCTACGGCACGCAGCAGCACGACTCCGCACCTGGCACGCAGTGGGGGCTGGGCGCTATCGGGGTCGCGCGGTGGCGCGGGGTTCCGCTGAAGTACCTGCTCAAGGAGGTCGGGCTGCTGCCCGGGGCGGTCGACGTGCTGCCGGCCGGGCTCGACGCGCCGTTCGAGGATTACGGGCACGTACGCAGGCCGCTGCCGCTCGACAAGGCCATGGACGACGTCCTCGTCGCGTACGAAATGAACGGCGAGCCGCTGCCCCCCGATCACGGATTTCCGGTGCGGCTGGTGGTGCCGGGATGGGTGGGAATAGCCTCCATCAAATGGCTCGGCGATATAGCGGTGTCAACGACAGAGCTCCGCACGCCGTGGAACACGGTCTTTTACCCGGACGTCACGGTCCAGCCGGTGAAGAGCGCGTTCGAACTTCCCTGGAATGCGCGGCTTTCCCTCGCCGGCCCGCACATCCTGCGCGGACGGTCCTGGTCGGGGCGGGGCAGGATCGTCCGGGTGGAGGTCAGCTTCGACGGCGGGCTCAACTGGCGCCAGGCAGAACATCACGGCCAGCACCTGGTCGGCACGTGGCTGCCATGGCACATTTCATGGGCGCCACGCCACCGGGGGGCTCAGGTGCTGATGGCCCGGGCCACCGACGAGACGGGCGCCACACAGCCACTGGTCACGCCACGGCACCCGTACGGGTACGGGTTCGACGCCGTCGTGCGCCATCCCATTGACGTGGTCAATGGATAGGTAATTGTCACCGATCCGGACTGAGCTGGGAATTCACTAAAGTCTGGTACGGCACACCTGAATTCATCTGAAAGACTCTCGCGGAAACCTGCCGGAAATCCCTTCGTGTGATGCTGCACACATCCCGGGAAAAGGAGAGCAGATGCGCCAGCTGACCGCACTCGACGCCCAGTTCCTCAATGTCGAGACCGCGACCACCGCCGCACACGTGGCCGGCCTGGCGATACTCGACTCGGCGGGCGGAGCGGTCAACCGGGACGCCTTGGCGGAGCTCCTGCTCGCACGCCTGCACCTCTCGCCCGCGCTCAGCCTCCGGCTGGCCGAGGTGCCGCTCGGGCTGGACCACCCGTACTGGGCGGCCGACCCGGACTTCGACATCGGCAACCATCTCTTCGAGCTGACGTTGCCCGCTCCAGGGGACGACTGGCAGCTGGCCGAGGCCGTGGCGGCCATCCACGCGCGCCGGCTGGACCGGGCGCACCCGCTGTGGGAGATGCACCTGATCAACGGGCTGGCGGGCGGGAGGGTCGGCGTCTACACGAAGGTGCATCACGCCGCCATCGACGGCGTCTCGGGCGCGGAGACCCTCGCCACCCTGCTCGACCTCACCCCTGAGGGCCACCTCACGAGAAGAGGCCGCTCCACCGACGGCCACCTCACGAGAAGAGGCCGCTCCGCCGCGGACGCCGACCGCCCCCGGCAACGTACTCGCCCGGCGACGGCAGGCGCTTCGGACGATCATGGGGACGTGCCCGGGCTGGCCGGGATGCTGGCAGGAGCGGCCATGCGGACGGCGACCCACCCCGTACGGGCCGTCCAGTCGGTCGTCAGGGCGGCCGGAGACCTGGACGCCATCCCGCTGGCGGCGGGCATCCCCGGCGCCAGGCTCATCGCCAGGGCCGCGCGGCTGGTCGCCGGCGACCGGCACGACCGCCCCGAGCTCCCCAGCCTCACCGTCCCCCGGACCCCGTTCAACGGCCCCATCAGCGCCCGCCGCCGTCTCTCGTTCGGCTCGCTCCCGCTCAAGGACGTCAAGAACGTCGCCAGGACCAACGGCATGAGCGTCAACGACGTCGTCATGACACTGTGCACCTCGGCCCTGCGCTCGTGGCTGCAGGAACGCGACGCGCTGCCGGAGGCGCCGCTGATCGTCGCCGTCCCCGTGGCGGTCCGTACGGCCGAGGCCAAGGACCTGGTCGGCAACCAGATCTCCGCCATGGTCGCCCCCATGCCCACGAACGTCCCCGACCCCAGGGAGCGCCTCCAGGCCGTCGGCGCCGCCATGCGCACGGCCAAGCGGCGTTTCGCGCTGGCCCCGGCGACGTGGCTGAGCGAGCTGTGCTCGGTGCTGCCCGCCCCGCTGACCAGCCTGGCCACGCCGGCGATCTCCCGGCTGGCGGGGATGGCGTTCCCGCCGATCAACCTCATCGTCAGCAACGTGCCGGGCCCGCAGTTCCCGCTCTACCTGTGCGGCGGGAGGGTGCTGTCGTACTACCCGCTGTCCGTCCTGACCGACATGAGCGGCGGCCTGAACATCACCTGCTTCTCCTACGACGGCATGCTCGACTTCGGCGTCGTGGCCTGCCCCGAGCGGATGGACGACGTGTGGGGGCTGCTCGGCCACCTGCGTACGGCGCTCGAGGAGTTGTCAGACGAGGGAATGGGCGATGAGTTCCGCGACGGCGTCGGGATCGATCTGGTGGCCGGTTAGCTGGCAGAGGTTCTCCTGGTAGAGCAGGACGGCGGCGAACGTGGCCGCCGCCACCTCCAGCCTGGCCGCGTCCCCGCGCGCGCCGGGCAGCGCCAGCTCAAGCGCGAACCTGGCGCGCCTGATCAGCTCGCCGTTGAGCCGCCCGAGCCGTTCCTTGACCGAGCCGTGGGTGTCGGCCTCCCTGAACAGGATGCGCCGCATCGCGGGCGAGGCCCGCAGCGGGAGGCCGCGCGCCAGTTTGGACAGCGTGCGCGCCGGGTCGCCGGGCACCGCGTCGACCTCGCGCCCCTCCTCGACCAGCGTGCGTTCGTCGACGAGGGCGACCAGCACGTCGATCTTGTGCGGGAAGTAGTGGAAGATCAGCCCTTTGGGCACTTTCGCCAGCCGCGCGATGACCGCGGTCGGGGTGGCCTCGTAGCCGCCGCCCGCGAACAGCTCCTCGGCCGCGTCCAGGATGCGCGTACGCGCGTCACCGATCACCACAGCTCGCACCATAGCGCCACCTGCGACTTCACCGCCATCCCGGGAGAGCGAGACCCCCGTGCCGGGCCCTGCCGCCCTCGACCTGTCGTCCGCCCAGCACTGAGCGAGGGGGTGCCATCGGGCAGGCTCGGCGAAGGTGCCGATAATGGCGTAATGAGATCAATAGGCACGACGGACCTGTCCGTTTTCCCGATTTCGCTCGGCACGAATGTCTTCGGCTGGACGGCTGACAAGGAGTCCGCGTTCGCGGTCCTGAACGCGTACGTCGAGGGCGGCGGCAACTTCATCGACACCGCCGATGTCTACCCGTACTGGGCGACCGGCGAGTCCACCTCGGAGATGATCATCGGCGAGTGGCTGCACACTCGCCGCAACCGCGACTCCATCGTGCTCGCCACCAAGGTCGGCATGCTGGAGGGGCTGCAGGGGCTGGCCCCGGCGACCATCCGGACGGCGGTCGAGGACTCGCTGCGCCGGCTCCGTACGGACTACATCGACCTCTACTGGGCGCACGTGGACGACCACGACACGCCGCTGGTGGAGTCGCTGGCCACGTTCGACGCGCTGGTCCGCGAGGGCAAGGTCCGGCACGTCGGGGCGTCCAACTACGGCGCGGAGCGGCTGGCGGAGGCGCTCAAGACCGCCGGCGAGGAGGGGCTGGCCCGGTACGTGGCCCTGCAGCAGCAGTACAACCTGGTCGAGCGGGGCTACGAGGGCGAGCTGCGGGACGTGGTGGCCGGGGAGGGGCTGTCCAGCACGCCGTACTTCGGGCTGGCCCGCGGGTTCCTGACCGGCAAGTACACGCCCGGCGTGACGATCGACAGCCCCCGTGCGGGGATGGCGGCCGAGTACCTGCAGAAGGAGCACGGGCGCCGGGCTCTGGATGCGCTGACCAAGGTGGCGGCCGAGCGGGCGGTGGCTCCGGCCACGGTGGCGCTCGCCTGGCTCGCCGCCCAGCCCACGGTCGCGGCGCCGATCGCCAGCGCCCGGGACGTGGCCCAGCTCGAGCCCCTGCTGGCGGCCGCGGAGCTGGCGTTGAGCGAGGAGGAGCTGACCCTCCTGGACGAGGCCTCCCGCCCCTGACGCCTGTGCGCCGTCCTGCCGCGCCCGGCGGGCGCGCACGCACAAAGGGCGCGGCGAGGTGCCGGGGCAAGGCAGGAGGGTCAGTGGACGCGGTTCACCGGCGAGGCGCAGACCGCGCGCAGGTCAGTGGACACGGTTCACCAGGGACGCGCAGAGCGCGCGCAGGTCCGTGGCGTCCGGCAGGCACTCGTCCATGACCGCCAGCGCCGCGGCAAGGTGCCCGTCGGCCTGGGACTGGGCGACGGCGCGGCCGCCGGCCTGCTCCACGAGGCGGGCGGCGTGGCGAAGCGAGTCCTCGTCCGGGACGCCGGCGGCAAGGAGGACGGACAGCTCGCGAGCGGCCGGGTGGTCGGCGGCGAGGGCGGCGAGGACGGGAAAGGTCTTCTTGTCGCGCCGCAAGTCGGAGTACACGGGCTTGCCCGTGATGCGCGGGTCACCCCAGATGCCCAGCATGTCGTCCGCGATCTGGAAGGCCACCCCCAGATCCCGCCCCATCCCCCACATGCGGTCGGCGACCTCCGGCGCGCCCCCCAGTGCGACCCCCGCGGCGGCGGCGGCCCCGAGCAGGCCGCCGGTCTTGCCTGCCGCCATCGCCGTGTACTCGGAGATCGTGACCGCGTTGGGCCCGTGCCAGGGCCGGTTCTCGAAGGCCATGTCCGCGGTCTGTCCGTTGACGAGCTCGATCAGCGCCGCCGACAGGTACTTCATCGCCTCAGGCGACCCGGAGAGCTGGCTGATGGCCAGCGCGAGGAGCGCGTCGCCGGCCAGGAGCGCCGGGCCCACGCCGTACGCCTTCCAGAGGGCCTCCCGGTGCCGCCGCCGCTCGTCGTGATCGATGATGTCGTCGTGCACCAGCGAGAAAGCGTGCACCAGCTCCACCGCCACCGCCCCCGGGAGCGCCGACTCGGCCGTGCCGCCGACGGCCTCGGCGCTGAGCATGGCGATGGCGGGCCGCACGCCCTTGCCGCCGTCCCCGTTGTGCGGCCTGCCGTCCGCATCGGACCAGCCCAGCGCGAACGCGGCCATCCCGGCACCCCACGGATGCAGCGCCGAAACGGCCTCCCGTAGAGCCGGCTCGAACAGGCGCCGGCAGCGGGCCACGGCGTCGCCGCCCAACGGATGGCTGAGATTCAATCGGTGCTCCTACCCCGGTACGATCTTGAATCTACATGCACAAGCATGTGATACTCCACCCAACAATTGACATTTGTCAGGAAATGTCCGTGGTGCGAGACGGACACTGTACGCGACGGAGGGAGCACTGGTGGCGATAGACTCCGCCCCGCTCAGAAGACTGCCACCACTCCCCCCAAAATACGGCAAAGCGGACACATTCCTAGTAGGCATGCCAAATAGCCGCATAGCTGGCTCTTAGTCGTATAGAGCATTCGGATCGGGGATCGCCGCCATGTCGTACGCCACGGAAACCTCCGTGATCACCCCCCAAGTCGTTCCCTTTCACCGAGCCATCCCCCGGTTGGTGAAAGACCCGGTCGACGAGCTGGCCAGGATGGGCACCGAGGCCGCGGGCCAGGTGGTCCGGGTCGACCTCGGCCCCTTTCGCCCTTATCTGGTCTCGCACCCCGACCACGTCCAGCAGGTGCTCACCGCGGAGTGGGGCAACTTCGCACGCGAGGGCATGTTCTGGCGGCCGGTACGGCGGGTGACCGGCAAGGGCATCCTGCGCGAGGGCGACGAGTGGGCGTCCGCCAGGAAGATCCTCCAGCCGCTCTTCACCGCCAAGTACACCGCCACCCTGGCCGAGGGCATGGCCGACGCCATCGCCGAGCGCGTCCTGGAGCTCGACGTCCACGCGCGAGCGGGCCGCCCGATCGACGCCGCCGACCAGATGACGGCGATCATCAACCAGGCCGTCGTCAAGGTCCTGTTCGGCGGGCGCATCTCACGCGACACGGCCGAGCGGCTGGCGCCCGAGTTCGCCACCTGCGCCACGTCGATCGCGTTCCGGCTGCTCTTCCCCTTCGTGCCGTACTCCATCAAGGTTCCGGGCGATCGCGCGTACCTGAGAGCCATGAACAACATCGACGAGATCGTCTATCCCCTCATCGAGCAGGCGCACCGCGAGGGCGCACACGGCGGGACGGCCGACCTGATCGCGGTGCTGCTCAGGGCCAGGCAGCAGGAGGACGGCCGGATGGATCTGGAGCAGGTCCGCGACGACCTGGTGAGCATGTACGCCACCTCCACGGAGACCACGGCGACGTCGCTGACCTGGCTGTGGGCGGTGCTGCACGATCATCCCGACGTCAGCGCCCGGCTCCATGAGGAGATCGACCGCGTGGTGGGCCAGGAACCGGTACGGCCGGAGCACGTGCCCCGGCTCACCTATCTGCACATGGTCCTGCAGGAGCTGTTACGGCTGTATCCGGCGGGCTGGATCATCCCCCGCCAGGCGGTCGCGGACACGAAGATCGGCGGCGTCCGGATCAAGGCCGGCTCGCAGGTGCTGATCAGCCCGTACACCACCCACCGCCTGCCGGAGTTCTGGGACCGGCCACTGGAGTTCGACCCCGGGCGCTGGGCCGACGGCGCCGCCCCCAGACATCGCTACGCGTTCTTCCCCTTCGGCGCGGGCCCGCACTCGTGCCTCGGCCAGGGCCTGTTCCGCATCGAGGCCCCGCTGGTCATCGCCAGCCTGCTGAGCAAGTACCGGTTGGCGCTGACCAATCCCCAGCGGCTCACCGCCGTACCGGGAGCCTCAGCACGGCCGAAACAGCAGATCATGCTGCGGCTGGTGCCCATCGAGCGGAACCCGCGGACATGAGCCACGTGAGCATCACCGCCGAGGCGGCGACGGACATCGCCGCGCACGCGCGCGAACTGATCGAGAGCCTGATGCTCAGGCCATGGGGACAGGTCTCGACGTCGGTCTACGAGACCGGCCGGATCGTCGCGCTGGCCCCCTGGCTGACCGGCCACCGGGAGCGCCTCGACTACCTGACCGGCGCCCAGAGTCTGGACGGAGCCTGGGGCGCGCCGGACGGCTACGGTCTCGTGCCGACCCTGAGCGCCACCGAGGCGATCCTGACCGCGCTGGCGCGCGAGGATCCGGACACGGACCGCGAGCGCCTCACGCAGGCGGCCGAACGAGGGCTGCGCCGGCTCGCGGCCTGGCTGGGCGGCGGGCGGATCGACCTGCCGGACATGCCGGCGATCGAGCACATCGTGCCCTCGCTCGTGGCCCTCATCAACCGGCACCTCCAGAACCTGCCGGACCACGCGCCGCTGCCGCTGCCCGAGGGAATGAGCTATGACAGCCTCGACCGGGTCACGTCGTGGATCGGCTCGGGGGGCGCGATCCCGGAGAAGCTGCTCCACGCTCTGGAGATCGCGGGTGACAAGGCCGGTGGGGCGCCCAGCGTCCAGCCGGCCTCCATCGGGACCGTCGGGGCGTCGCCTGCCGCCACCGCCGCCTGGCTGGCCGGGCGGGACGCGGACGGACCGGCCCGCGAGCATCTGGAGGCGGTCGTCCGACGCCACGGCGGTCCCGTGCCCGTCGGGCTGCCCATCACCGTGTTCGAGCGGGGCTGGGTGCTGAGCTGGCTGGCCCGCGCGGGCGTGCCCGTCGAGGTGCCGCCGGAGATGGTGGCGGACCTCAGAACGGCCATCGGACCCGGCGGCACTCCCGCCGGGCCGGGGCTGCCCGCCGACGCCGACACGACCTCCGTGGCGCTGTACGCGCTGGCCCTGCTGGGAGCTCCGCACGAGCCCGACAGTCTGTGGAGCTTCCGTTCCGGGTCCCACTTCTCAACCTGGCTCGGCGAGCAGGGCATGTCTGTCAGCGTCAACGCTCACGTGCTGGACGCCTTCGGCGAGTACGTACGCCGCAGGCCCGCCGCCGCGCCACGCTACGAGCAGACCATCTCCGAGGTGGCCGCCTGGGTCCGTGAGCGGCAGGAGCCGGACGGGAGCTGGAGGGACAGGTGGCACGCCTCCCCCTACTACGCCACCGTCAGCTGCGCACTGGCGCTCGCCTCCTTCGGCGGCGCCGCATCGGCCGAGCCGGTGCGTGCCGCGGTCGAGTGGGTGCTGGACAGCCAGCGGCCGGACGGCTCCTGGGGCCGCTGGGAGGGCACCGCCGAGGAGACCGCGTACGCGCTGCAGATCCTGCTGCTGACCGGGGACCGGACGGACGCTCGGCTCCTACGCGCCGCGGCGGCGGGCGAGGAGTACCTGACGCGCTGGGCCGGCAAGGAGCATCCTCCGCTCTGGCACGACAAGGATCTCTACGTGCCGCTCGCAGTGACACGCAGTGCGGTGATCGCCGCGGCCCATCTCGCCCGGCGGGCGCGGGAAGGCACCCGGCCGCCGGACGGTGCGCCGTCCTAGCCCGCGTACGTGTCCGCGTCCCTGACCAGTTCCTGAACGGTATACGCATGCGTGTCCCTGGCCATGAACCAGCCACCGTTGAACGCGACGTTCCTGCGCTGCCCGTCCGCGATGCCGGCCAACGGGGCGGGCAGCTCCGCGAGGGCGGCCAGGAACACCGCGTGGAGCTCGGCGTAGTGCGCGAAGACCCGCTCGACGGCGGCCTCGGTGGTCATGCCCGCGCGCTCCAGGATGAGGACGGAGCTCGGCTTGCCCTCGTTCCTCTCCCGTTCGAACGTCCTGATGTCGTTGGCGAGCCGCATGCATGCCGCGCCCAGGGAGGTGACTCGCTCGATCGATCCCCAGTGCTCGGCGTCGGCGGGAGCGGGACCGCAGATCCCGAGGGCGGCGGCCCACCATGTGGGGTAGAGGATCGTGAGGCTGCCGTTGGCCAGGTACTCGTCGTACGCCGGCCAGGGCTCGTCACCTGCCGCCCACCGGCGCTCACGGACCATGGCGAAGCCGGCGCGTTCGAGCTGTTCCCTCAGCATCGGCGCGTGCACCTCGGCACCGGCGTGCCCGCGAAAGCGGGCGCACCACTCCTGCCAGGCGTGCAGCCCCTGCCCGACGGCGTCCTCGGCACCCGCCCGAGGTGGTGCGCCGGAAATCATCGAGCAGAGCTGCTCGAAAAAGGCGGTGATATCGCGATGAGTCCACTGCCCCGCGATGTTGTCAGCGATGTCGTCGATGCCGAACAAGATCGTGATCAGCGTACCGAGATCGGCGATCTGATCCGGCCGCGCGTGCGGGAACGTCGCCGCGGCGGACAGGCAGCTGAAAGCCAGCCGGCTGGCGGAGCTGTCACCGTCGGCGAACAGGCTGGTGTACGGACGCACCAGCCCGGCCGCTTCGGGCACGGCGTCGAGCCCGGCCCTGAGAACGGCGCCCCGGTCCTCCTCGGGCACGCCGGCCAGCTGGTGGGCTCCCCGAAGCAGGCGATCCACGAGGTCATTACTGATGCTGAAGTACCCAGGAGGGACAGGATCGCTCACCCTGGAAGGATATCTACTTTGCGAGTATTTGACTAATGTTGTCAAAAAAGGGATATTTGGTAGCTAAAGTGATTGATGTTGCTTGAGAGGTGCTTTGAGCTGCGCTAAAGTTCCTTGATCGTAGGCGCCCGGTATGCCGCTGCATGTCCTGGTGGTCAGCACACGAAATGACTTTCACAGGGTAGGTACAATGGGCTTCCGCAATACACGACTGCGGACCAAAGTCACGGCTCTGCTTCTCTCGCTCGCGGCGCTGTGGGCCTTCGCTGCGTGGGTCACCCTTCGCGAGGGCGTCAACCTGCTCTGGGTCTCCCAGCTCGACTCCAGCATCGTCTCACCCAGCGAGCCGCTCCTGGTCGAACTGCAGAAGGAACGGCGAGTCTCGGTCGTCAAGCTGGCCAACGCGGGCATCCGGACCCGCAAGGACCTGGAAAACCAGCGCAAGCAGACCGACCGCCTGATCACCGCCTTCAAGGAGTCGGCGGCCTCGAGCGTGGTCGACTTCGCCCTGGACGAAGAAGGAGCCAGGCGGCTCGCCGACGTGTTCGGGCAACTCGACACCCTGAAGCAGACCCGGCAGGCCATCGACTCGGGGCAGACGGACAAGATCCGGGCGACGAGGTCCTACGGCGACGTCATCGACTCCGTCTACGGCCTCTACGGTTCACTGGCAACCCTTGACGACAAGACCATCGCCAAGGGCATCCGCACGCTCCTCGGCCTGAGCCGGGCCCGAGAGGTGATCACCAGGGAAGACGCGCTGATCGCCGGCGCGCTCGCCGAGGGCCGGCTGACCACCGCGGAGCACGCGCAGTTCACGCAGACCGTGGGAGCCTGGCGCGTCCTCGCCGACCAGGCAGCGGCCGATCTCACCCCCGACGAGAAGGCCAACTACGACAAGGTCGTCAACGGCCAGTCGTTCACCCGTCTCAGGAGCCTGGAAACACTGCTCTCCGAGCAGGACCCGAGCACCGGGACCCTGCCGTTCACCGCCGAGCAGTGGAAGACGACCGCCGACCGCGCCCTGGCCGATCTCAACAGCCTGGTGCTCACCGGGGGAGACCGCATGGTCGATCAGGCGGTGCCCGTCGCCGTCAACGTGGTCGTCCGGCTGGTCCTGGCCGGCGGTCTCGGCCTCATCGCGGTCATTGCCTCGATCATCCTGTCCATCACCACGGCCCGCGCCCTGTTCGCCCAGCTGCAGAAGCTGCGCGACGCCGCCCATGAGCTCTCCGACGACCGGCTGCCCGGCGTCGTCGAGCGCATCGGCCGCGGCGAGGAGGTCGACCTGGCCAAGGAAGCCCCGGACCTGGACTTCGGCGACGACGAGATCGGCCAGGTGGGCCAGGCGTTCAACACCGTGCAGCGCACCGCGATCAGCGTCGCGGCCGAGCAGGCCGAGCTGCGCCGCAGCATCCGCGACATCCTGCTCAGCCTGGCCCGCAGGACGCAGGGCCTGGTCCACCGGCAGCTCACCGTGCTCGACGTGATGGAGCGCCGCGAGACCGACCCCGAGGAGCTGAAGGAGCTCTTCCGGCTCGACCACCTCGCCATCCGCATGCGGCGCAACGCGGAGAACCTCATCGTCCTTTCCGGCTCGGCCCCGGCCCGTACGTGGCGCCGCTCGGTCCCCATGGTCGACGTCGTCCGCGGCGCCCTGGCCGAGGTCGAGGACTACACCCGCGTCACACTCATGCCGATGGGCGACGTCGTGCTCGTCGGCCGCGCGGTCGGTGACGTCATCCACCTGCTCGCCGAGCTGATCGAGAACGCCGTGTCGTTCTCGCCGCCGTACACGAACGTGCAGGTCAGTGGCCAGCTTGTGGCCAACGGGTACGTGATCGAGATCGAGGACCGCGGCCTGGGCATGAAGCCCGAGGACCTGGAGGCCAACAACGCGCGCATCGCGGAACCGCCCGAGTTCCGCATCACCGGCACCGCCCGGCTGGGCCTCTACGTGGTCAGCCAGCTCGCCAAGCGCCACGAGATCCAGGTGGTGCTCAAGGCGTCGCCGTACGGCGGGACAACGGTCGTGGTGCTGCTGCCGCAGGAGCTCGTACAGCTCGACCCCACGCCCGAGCCGCAGAGCGGCGAGCAGCGCGAGCGCCTGCCGCGCAGGACGACGGCCGTGGCCACCGCGATCCGGCCGGTCACCGCGGAGAACGTACGCACGCTCAAGCCCGCGCGCCAGGCTCCCCCTCCGGAGCCCGCCCCTGCCCCCGTGCCCTCGCCGGCCCCCCTGCCTTCGCTCGCCCCTGTGGAATCAGAACCCGAAACGCCGGCCGAACCGGAGCAGAGGCCTGTGACCGAGTTCACGTCGAATGGGCTGCCCCTGCGGGTGCCCCAGACCAACCTGGCGCCAGCGCTGCGGGACGAGACGCCCACGCAGCCCGACTTCGAGGAGGACGATGACGAGCGCTCGCCGGAGGAGATCCGCGCGATGATGGGATCTCTGCAGTCAGGCACACGTCTTGGCCGGAGCGAGGCCGCCAAGATGCTGGACGAGCAGTCGAGAGGTGAGGCATGACCCCCTCCCCCGGCACTGATCTCAACTGGCTGCTCGACGACCTCGTCGGCCGTGTCAAGGAGGCCGAGCACGCCATCGTGCTGTCGTCCGACGGCCTGCTGATGGCCTCTTCTGCCGGGTTGCAGCGGACCGACGGCGAGCACCTGTCCGCCGTCGCCTCCGGGCTGCAGAGCCTGGCGAAGGGTGTCTCGGACCAGATCTCCGGCGGCACCGTACGGCAGACGGTCGTGGAGTGGAAGCACCAGTTCCTCATCGTGACCACGGCCGGCGAGCGGGCCTGCCTGGCCGTGCTGTGCGCGCAGAACGCCGACATCGGGCTGATCGCGTACGAGATGGCGATGCTGGTGGCCCGCGTCGGCCAGTACCTCACCTCGGGCGCCCGCAACGCCGAGGCCATCGCCGGGAGCGACCGGTGAGAGGCGCGGACGAACCGACGGACGAGCACTGGGTGGATCCGGAGATCATCCGGCCCTACGTGGTCACCCGTGGCCGCACGCAGCCCGCGCACGGCCGGTTCGACCTGATCTCCATGGCCCTCGCGGTGGGCCCACCCCCAGGCCCCGACGCCGGGCTGGATCCGGAGCACCTGCGGATCCTCCAGCTCTGCCGCGAGCCCAAGTCCGTCGCCGAGATCGCCGCGTACCTCGATCTGCCGGCCGGCACGATCCGGGTGCTGCTCGGTGACCTGTTCGACCGCGAACTCGTCTCTGCGCAGGAACCACAATCCGAGGTGGACATGCATGACATGAAGATGTACAGGGCGGTGCTCGATGGCCTTCGGTCGCTCTGAGCGTCCGCGCCTGCCGACGGCGATCAAGATCCTGATCGCGGGCGGCTTCGGCGCGGGCAAGACGACGATGGTGGGCGCGGTCTCCGAGACCCGGCCGCTGCGCACCGAGGAGGTCCTGACCGACCGCGGGATCGGCGTGGACGACCTCACCTCGGTGGAGGCCAAACGCACCACGACCGTGGCGATGGATTTCGGCCGGATCACGCTGGGCACCGACTACGTCCTGTACCTGTTCGGCACGCCCGGGCAGGAGCGGTTCTGGTTCGTCTGGGACGAACTGGCCGAAGGGTCGCTGGGCGCCGTCATCCTGGCGGACACCCGGCGGCTGGCGGACTGCTTCCCCTCGGTGGACTATTTCGAGCGGCGGGGCACGCCGTTCGTGGTGGCGGTCAACTGCTTCGAGGGGGCGCCTACGTTCGAGCTGGACGAGGTACGCCTGGCGCTGCAGCTGAACCCGTCGATCCCCATCATCATGTGTGACGCCCGGAAGAAGGACTCGAGCCGCGAAGTCTTGATCAGCTTGGTCAAGCACTCGGCCCGTCTCCGCGCCGAACCAGTCGGAAGCTAGGGGTCGCGGGGGGCGAGCAAGGCCTTCCATGGGGGGCGCTTCGCGCGCGGGATTCCAGACAGCGCCTCCCAGGGGGGCTCACGCCCCCCTTCGACCCCCCGCTCGCCATCACCCGCCCGTTGCCTGGTTACCGGGCGGGCCTGCTGGAGCCCGCCCCGAGGGGTCCTCGCTGGCGCTCGGGCGACTTTGATCGGGGATCGAGGCTACGGCCCCGATCCCCGGGCGAGATCGACGATGACGAAAGGCGACGCCTGCTGCGGATCAACCACAGGGGCACCGGATCGGTAGTGACCTGGCTGCGGGCCCAGATGGTGCTGCTGTCCGCGCTGAGCATGCCCGTGGCGAAGATCTCCGCACCTGACGACGAAGAAGGACAGCCGGGTCAGCGGCTGGGCGGCGGCAAACAACGTCGAGTTCGCCTACACGCCGACAACAGTTCGGAGGGCAGCTCCGGTAGGTGACGGACGATCAAGTCATCAGAAAGTGGCCCATTCCTCTCCGCGGAATGGCACGTAGCCACATGGCACCGAGCCGTCGAGCCGGACCCTCAACCGCAGATTCGGCGGCGCGTCGGCGCCGTTGACCTGGGCAACCCGGATGGCGATGTCTCCGGTGTCTCGGACATGGTGCACGTAGTCAAGCAGCAGATCCGGCACCCAACCGAGCTCGCCGCCTTCGCGGGTGACCAGCAACGCTTGCCTGTTGACGGGGTTCGTCGGGTCATCGCGCAGCTCAAGAGCGTCACCTTCGCGGAGCATGGAGATCCGCGACTCTGCGCCTTCCACGTGGCGGAGGCCGTGCACGAAGAAGAACGTGCACGTTCGGCCATTCTCATCAACCTGCGGCTCAGGGACCAGGAAGATTGCGTCTCCAGCCCTTCGACCGCCGGAACGGCCAAGCACGGCCAGCGGCGGCGAGCCATCGGGCAGGCCGAGCACCGTCAGGTAAGCGTCGTAATCGGGGCGCCGAGGGCTCATCAGCCGCTGGTTGAACAGCGGGAACAGGGTCGCGGACTCGTAGCGGCGCTCGAGGTCGCCGAATCCGAGCAAAGGTCTGAAGCCTGGCATGTCCATCACTCGATGGAGGTAGGCGAACGCGTAGCCCTCGTCAGTCTGCTCCAGGAATCCAATCGGAGCGATCCGACGTGATCCCCGATCTTGGAGGGCGACTACCAGCCGAGGGGAACTCGTCGTCCCGCGTGCGCGCAACGATGAGGACTGGGGCGGGTTACCCACTGAGCAACCTCCTCCTGTTGGCGTCTATGAGCTCCACCGCGAACGTACGGGCTGCCTCCGACATTTCCGGGACCCGTGCCGCCAGATCCCCCACAAGATCTTTTCCACAGGCTGCCACCCGCTCAAGCCAGTACTCACGAACCTGCGTCCCGACAAGGCCCAAAGCCGTTTTCGCGAACTCCGTCAGCGTAACCTTACGACACCCCTCGAACCGCCAGGCAGTACCCCTCCGGAGGAAGGCCTCCCAGTCTCTCGCCCCAGCCAGAATTCTGCACCGATCCGCATCTGTGAGGCTGAACCCGAGGCTGGTTGCATGATCGTAGGAGGGACACAGCAACAATTCGCCACATTCTGCGCCAATCAGAACGGCCCAGTTCGCTGGATGCCGATCACGGTTGGCGATCAGAGCGTCCAACACGCCATAGCTGACGAACACGTCAAAGGCACCGAACGTGCTCGGCCCACAAAAACCAGGCGGCTGGCCGTAGCCCTGCAAGGCGGCTCGGACATTTTGCAGCGTGTGTCCTTTATGCTGTTTGTCCATTGGGTCATGATCCTCCTTCAGAAACTCAGTGAGCAGGAGGAATCCAGGCTGCAGCTGCCAGCCAGGAGGCTTGACGTCGTAGGACACGCATCCTCTCCGACCGGATCTGACGGCCAGGTCGATGTCAGCCCTGGGAACGTTCAGCACAGTCGCCACTTCCGAGGCGAGCTTCTCCGGCCAATGATCCGCTTGTTCTGCAGTGTCATTCCGAACATTCGGCTTGAACAGGGCGCGCCGACGATCCGGTCCATCCGCAACAAGCCAAATCTTCTCCCCGGAACCATCGGCTTCGTAAAGATCGACTGCCCAGTCAGTCACATCCACCACAGGAAAGGGTTTGACCACGAAGAGGGAGCGTACATGAATGATCACACCAAGTTGTGGCGTTGTCCTTTTGTACCAAATAAGGCTTTGCCGCGACGCACGTACTAGGAGCGCTTGTCACAGACCAGGGCCCAAAGGCCATCGTCAAATGGTGTTTCGTACTCGGTTTCAGGCCCAGACGCGAGCGGTCGGCCCCGTCGCCTCGAGTGTCACGAGGACGAGGTGGCCGTGGCGCGTAGAGCCGGGAGAATCTCCATGGCCAGGCGTTCGGACTGTTCGCGGGGGTTCGGCCCCACGGGCATGAAGTTCATCGACGTGAAGCCCAGGCGGGCGAAGCCGGCGAGCCGGTCGGTCACCTCCTGCGGTGAGCCCGCCACCACCGCGGCACCGCCCGCGCGCTCCCCGATACGGAAGGGAACGTTGTACACACACTCCACCGCGCGCCCGTGGGACAGGATTCGCTCCCGCATGACGGCCGCCTGCTCCGGCGGGGCGAAGCCGAGGGACGGGATCCAGCCGTCGGCCAGCCTGCCGGTCGCGTCCAGGGCGCGCTTGCCGTACGTGCCGAGCCAGATCGGGATGGAACCGGCAGGCTTGGGCTCCATGGCAGCCTTGTACGTGTGATAGCGGGTGCCCTCGTATGTGAAGCGAGGCTCCGACCACAGCCCACGGATGATGTCGATCGCCTCCACCATGCCGTCGACCTTCTCCCGGATGGAGCAGCGGGGGATGGTCCGGCGGGAGGAGTTCGAGGGCGACGCGCGGGGGGCGATGATCGTGCTGACGGAGGGCGGCCTGCGCGCCATCCAGGAGGCCGCGCCCGCACACGTGGAGTCCGTATGCCGACACTTCATCGACCTGCTCTCTCCCGAGCAGATCCAGACCCTGGGGACGATCGCAGAGACTGTGCTCGCGCACTTGCCGGAGGCCGAGGGCGGGGATCCTGCGAAGGGATCGTGACGAGCGATCCCTTTCCCGCAGCATCATGGAGCCGTGAACTATCTGGACACTCTGATCGCCGTGGCCGACGACTGCCCCGTGCGGAGCAGCGTGGTGCCGCCCCTCCGCGGTGGCAAGAAGACCGTTGCCGTGCTGCAGTACGAACTGCTCCGCGATCGGCCGTTCCAGCTGACCCAGGAGGACGTCCTGTTCCTGTCCTGGCTGATGCGCCAGCCGGGTTTCGAGGACAAGACGGACGACGAGGTGAGCGCGCTGCGTGACGCCTTCTTCGCCAAGGACCAGCCGTGCCTGCGGGGCTCGCCGCTGCCCAAGAAGTAGGGGTTCGGCTTGCTGGCCGACGCCGAGGGCCGGACAACCCTGTGCCCGATGGAGTCCGAGGAGTACAGGGCCATCCTCGAGAGCGGCGAAGTGACGGTGCTCAAGGCCTTTCGTTCGCGTCGCGCTTAGTGGCCGACGCCGGAATTCCTTCGGGGGTTGCCGGTTCCTCTCAGGCGTCCCACTCCGCGTTCGGCATACCTTGCAGCGGGATGGACGCGGCAGTCAAGCCCGATGCAAACTGATCCCCATGCACGATCATCAACCGCAAAGGAATGCCGCTCTGCCGGGCGGGGAGCGACCGGCATGGGCGTTGATCGGCCCAGGGATCGCTGCGCTTACCGGTCTCTACCTGCTGACGATGCCCTTCGGACCCGCAGCGCGGCTTTCACTGCAGTCAGATCTGGGTTTGTCCAGCCAAACCACCCTGGTCATGACTCTCGTTGCGTATCTGGTCAGCGCGGCAGCGGGTGGGGCGCTGGGCGTTGGCCTTGGTGGACGTCTGCTGACGACAGTGGGCACGGCGGCCATCGCCTTAATGATCATCGGGGTGCTGCTGAACGCGTTCGCCCCCGACTCCGGCATCTATCTGATCGGCCGGGTGCTGAGCGGGCTCGGTGGCGGCGGCGCGGTGGGGGCGACGGTGGCATTCACGCGTCGGGCGGGCCGCCACTCGGGCGCGCTGGTCGGCATACTTGCAGGTCTTGGTGTCCTCGCCCTGATTCTTGGCCCGATCATCAATCACGGGCTGTCGAGCGCGTTGGCGTGGAGGTGGGGATACATGATCACGATACTTCCGTTGATCGTGGGGCTGATTGCCACCGCCGTCAGCGGATTCGTGCTGCTCCTGACCCGGCGAGCCGGGCAGCCCAGTTCGTCGGGCATGCCCCATCCGCCAGCCGCGCAACGGCCGTGGAACGCCCCTCCGGGGGCCTGACCGGAATATCGTCCGCGTCCTCGGCGGCCGGCCTCAGGACCTGCCGGCCCGGATCGAGCTTCAGGCGGGTGGCGTCAAGCCGAGGGACGCGATCAGGGCGGTCATCTCGTCGCGGTAGATCGCGGCGGGCTCGTGGGTGAGCGTGCGCAGGTGGCCGTAGATCTCCAGGGAGACCAGCCCGTGCATGCGGCCCCACACCCGGACCGTGAGCGCCACCGCGTCCGGCGGCAGGCCCGGGAACGTGGCCTGAATGTCTTCCGCCAGGTCCGGGTCGAAGTGTGACCAGTCGTACTCGCCCTTGTCCGGCCCGTGCCAGGCCGCCGCGACCAGGCCGGTGAGGCCCCGGCAGGCCCGGTGTTCGGCCTCCCTCGCCGGGCCGTCCGCCGGGGGCTGGTAGCCGGGGACCGCGTCGCCGTAGATGAGGCGGAACCCCTCCGGGTTGCGTAGCGCCCACTCCCGTACGGTTTCCGCCCAGGCCAGGACGCGGCCGCCCGGGTCTTCGACGGGCACGGCGTCGCGGGCGGACTCGGCCGCGTCCACCAGGGCCGTGTAGAGGTCGGCGATGAGCGTGGTGACCAGGTCGTCGCGGGTGGCGTAGTAGCTGTAGATCGCGCCGGCGGTCATGCCCATCTCGCGCGCGATGGCACGTAGCGAGATGGCGTCCGGGCCGCCGGCGGCCATGAGTTTGAGCGCGATCTCCTTGATCTCCGCCGTGGTCTCCGCGCGCAGCCGCTCGCGCCTGCTCATCGTCTGATCACCCACCCTTGACAGTCTACAGAGTTGGGCTACTGTTCTGCGTGTTGAGATTGAACGGTGTGTAAAAATCATTCGCCGTATAAAAATCCCTCCTGAGGAGACCTCTCGTGACGCTTTCCGCCTCTCGTGCGCCGACCGACGCGGGCCGTTCCGGGCTCAGGCTGGCGCTCCTGGCGTTCACCCAGCTCATCGTGGCTCTTGACTACAACATCGTTTACGTGGCGCTCCCCGACATCGGAGCGGCCCTGGGCTTCAGCGCGCGATCCGTGCAGTGGGTGGTGAGCGCGTACGCCATCGGGCTCGGCGGGCTGCTGCTGCTCGGCGGCCGGGCCGTCGACAAGCTGGGCGCGCGGCGCATGTTCGTGCTCGGCCTGTCGCTGTACGCCGTGGCCTCGCTCGCGGGCGGCCTGGCGACGGGATCCGCGGCGCTGGTCGTGGCCCGTGCCGTCCAGGGCGCCGGCGGGGCGCTGCTCACGCCGGCCACGCTCGCGTTGATCTACCGCGGGTTCGAGGAAGGGGCCGCGCGCAACCGGGCCCTGGGCGCCTGGGGCATGGCGGGGAGCGCGGGTTTGGCCGCCGGGTCGCTGCTGGGCGGCGTGCTGACCAACTACCTGGGCTGGGAGTGGGTGTTCTTCGTGAACGTCCCACTGGCCATCGGCGCCGCCGCGGCGGCGCCCCGCCTGCTTCAGCCCGACCCCGGAGAGGCGTCCAGGCCGGGCGGGTTCGACCTGCCGGGGGCGCTGCTGGCCACGTCGGGCTCGACGCTGCTCGTGTTCGGCCTGGCGAGCGGGCCGGAGTCGGGATGGGGATCGGTACGCGGCGCCGGGGCGCTGGCCGCCGGCGTGGCGCTGCTGGGGTTGCTGCTGCTGGCCGAGTCGCGTACCCGGGATCCGCTGATCCCGCCGCGGCTGCTGCGCCGGCGCGGCCCGGCCACCACGATGATCGTGATCGCCGTGTTCCAGGGCACGCTGGGCGGCGGCTACTACGTGCTCACCTCATACCTGCAGCCGGTCCTCGGCTACAGCGCCCTCGCGGCGGGGCTGACGTTCCTGCCGCTCACCCTCGTCTGCATGGCCGCCGCGCTGAAGGTCGCGCCGGTGCTGCTCGGCAGGTGGGGAGTCCGTACGACGCTCAGCACCGGGATGCTCGGCACCGGAGCCGGGATCGGCGTGCTGACCGCCGGCATGTCCAGCGGCGGCGGATTCTGGACGCTGCTGCCCGGCAGCGTCGTCTGGGGATTCTTCGGCGGCGTGGCCTTCGTCGCGCTGTTCGCCTCGGCCGGCGCCGGGGTGGCGCCCGAGCAGCAGGGCGTCGCCTCCGGCCTGGCCAGCACGGCCAAGGAGGTCGGCGGCGCGATCGGGCTGGCGGTCTTCGTCGCCGTCGCCACCGCGAGCCAGGCCACCGGGATGCTCGGCGGCCTGCAGGCGGCCGGTTGGGCGGCCGCGGCCGTCACCGCCGCGGGCGGCCTCATCGCTCTCGTGCTCGAACCAACCGTGAAAGGAACCACATCATGATCAACGACCTCATCGGCAAGTACCTCGACGTCTGGAACGAGCGGGACGCCGCCGCCCGTGACGTCCTCATCAAGGACGTGCTGACCGACGACTCGGTCTACTCCGACCCCGACTACGCCGGGCTGCGGGGGCACGGCGAATTGTCGGAGGCGATCGGCCGGGCTCAGGAGAAGTTCGGCGATCTGGTGTTCACCCTCGGCACGCTGATCGGCGCCCATCACGACACGGCGCTGTTCACCTGGAGGCTGGGCGCGCCGGGCTCGGACACGCCTGTGGCCACCGGCTACGACGTCGTGGAGTTCGAGGGCGACCGCATCCGCCGCGTGGTCGGGTTCTTCAGCTAGACCTTGGTCGTGCGGCCGGGTCCGGGCGGTCGGCTGACGCTCGCCCTCGCCGCGCAGGGCTGAGGCGGGCGCCCAAAGCGTCCCCTCAGCCCGCGGCGACGGTCTGCGGGCCGGCCCTCACGTGGAGACCCGGCGAGCCGCGATCACGAGCAGCACGATCGCGGCGGCCGTCATGATCGCGTTGCTGGTCAGGTCGGCCGCCAGGCTCACCGGCTCGGTCGAGATCACCTTCCACGGGAAGGAGTGCCACGCGTACGTGAGCGTGGCCCCCGCCGCCAGCGCGAGCCGGTGCGCGTCCGACCAGTTGGACCGGTGCGACCAGTGCCTGACCAGGGCGCCGACCGTGGCGAACAGGGCCAGGTAGATGAGCACGCTGACCCAGGCCGGGATGGGGATCGCCAGCCACGGCGACAGGCCGGTGGGGTCGACCGCGTAGAGGAGGACGAAGACGGCGCCGGCCACCAGGGCGAAGGCGAGCACCGCCCACGGGCCGGGCGCCCTGCCCTCGGCTGTGGGGGCGCTGCGACGCAGGCGCAGGCCGAGCACGACGAGCCCGGCGACCACTACGGCCGCCACGATGTTCTGGGGCGGGCCGGCGAGCATGCCCTTGCGGTTGAGAGTGTCGAAGGCACCGAAACCGAAGTAGAGCACGAAGATCACGGCCACGGCCCAGAAACCGCGCTTCCCCAGCCACGGCGTGGTGCAGCGCGAGCCGGCCAGCGTCTCCATGATCGCGATCGGGGCGCCGATGCTCCAGATGGTGTGCACGCCCGCCATGAACATCACCCACGGCAGTCCCGTCCCCAGCGCGGGAAGGTAGCCGTAGTCGAGGATGCGGACGCCGGCCCAGTTCTCGTCCCAGAGGGTCTGGGTGAGGAACGCCTCCTCGCACATCCCGTACGCCAGGGCGAACGCCAGCATGGTCGGCCAGCCGCGCCCCGTCCGCCGGACCGCCTCGCGGATGAACAGGGCGCCGGTGCCGTACAGAGGGATCAGCGCGACGACCACCACGACATTGGTGATCGTGGAGTTCCCCATCAGGATCTCCGCGTGCAGCGGCGCCAGGAGTGCCAGCCCGATCGCGGGCGCCACGCGAGCACGTAAGGGCATCTGGTGAGTTGTTGTCACGACTCCCAGGTAACACCACTTGGAGCAAACTTACAACTGATGTAATGATGTTCAGGATGTAAAGCGAGCGGGCCCTCTCGCGCGCTGGGGTAGCGCGGCGCCGAGCCGGTGGCGGCGCGGAAGCGGGCGTTGCCGAACCCCCTGAATGCGCCCTCCCGAGCGGTGTGGACAATGGTCGGATGCCCGTGCGACACACCCCCTGGGACCGGCCGGAGACCCGGCCCGCCATGGCCAACACCGACGACCCCCGGCCCGGACTGGCCCTCACCGACCGCTCCCTCTGGCGTGACGGCCGCCGGTGGATCCCCGTGACGGGCGAGCTGCACTACAGCCGGGTGCCGCGCGAGCGCTGGCAGGACGCCTTGCGCCTGGTCAAGGCGGGCGGGGTGAACGTGGTCTCCACGTACGTCTTCTGGATCCACCACCAGGAACACGCGGACCGGGAGCCGGTGTTCGACGGCGGGCTGGACGTGGCCGCGTTCGTCGGGCTCTGCCTGCGGACGGGGCTCGAGGCGATCGTGCGCGTCGGGCCCTGGTGCCACGGCGAGGTCCGCAACGGCGGCCTGCCCGACTGGGTCGCTCCGGCCCGCCGCGACGACCCGGCGTACCTGGAGCAGGTGCGGGCCTGGTTCGGCCACCTGGGGAGGCAGCTCGGCCCGTTGTGCGGACCTGACGGGCCGATCATCGGGATCCAGCTCGAGAACGAGCTGTACGACCAGCCGGGCCACCTCCGCACGCTGAAGCGGATCGCCCGCGAGTCCGGCCTGCACGCCCCGCTCTGGACGGCCACCGCCTGGGGCAGCGCGGACCTGCCCGTCGGCGACGTCTTCCCCCTGTACGGCGGCTACGCGGACGGCTTCTGGGTGGACACGGCCGACGGCTGGGACGACTCCTTCCGCGCCCACTTCCGCTTCTCCCACCAGTGGGACGACCCGGGCATCGGCAAGGACCTGGCCGGGGACCGCGCGGGCGGCGTCAAGCACCCGGACTTCCCGGCCGCGACGTGCGAGCTGGGCGGCGGCATGGCCACCGCGTACCACCGCCGCCCGCTGCTCGAAGGGGCGGACATCGCCGCGGTGGCGCTGACCAAGCTGGGCAGCGGCTCGGCCTGGCAGGGCTACTACATGTACGCGGGAGGCGCCAACCCGCGCCCGGGCCTGCAGGAGTCGCACGCCACCGGCTACCCCAACGAGCTGCCGGAGTTCAACTACGACTTCCACGCCCCCATCGGGGCTCACCTGCAGACCCGCGACAGCTTCCACCTGCTGCGCAACCAGCACGCCTTCCTGGCCGCGTTCGGCGACCGCCTGGCCGCCATGAACGCCACCATCCCCGGCCAGGAGTCGCTGCGCTGGTCGCTGCGCTCGGACGGGCGCAGCGGGTTCGTCTTCGTCAACAACCACCAGCCGTACGAGCCGCTGCCCGCGCACCGGGACGTGCGCTTCGACGTCGAACTCGACGAGGCCCGCGTCCGCTTCCCGCACCGCCCGGTGGACGTCCCCAGCGGCGCGTTCTTCTGCTGGCCGGTCAATCTCGACGTCCGCGGGGTCACGATCAACTGGGCGACCCTCGGCGTCCTGACGCTTGTGGAGGACTCCGTACTGGTCCTGACGAGAACCGACGGGATCCCCGCCCACCT
Source organism: Nonomuraea sp. B19D2 (assembly GCF_040137845.1). Classification (NCBI taxonomy): domain Bacteria; kingdom Bacillati; phylum Actinomycetota; class Actinomycetes; order Streptosporangiales; family Streptosporangiaceae; genus Nonomuraea; species Nonomuraea sp. B19D2. Next base: position 44,283 of record NZ_JBEFAK010000032.1, read on the forward strand.
CTCCCTGCCCGCGGGCACGTCCGTCACCGGCCATCCGGCCCTGGAGCGGGACGGCGAGGTGATCCTGGAGGACCTGCCGAGCCGCGAGCCGATCACCGTCGAGACCCCCGACGGGGCCCGGCTGCGCCTGCTGGTCCTCGACGCGGCCGACGCCCGGCGCGCCTGGACGCCCGGCGGCCGGCTCGTCATCTCCGACGCCGACATCGTCGAGGCCGACGGCGCGCTGACCGCCATCACCACCGGCCCCGCCACCGTCGAGATCCTCACGGACGGCGCCTTCGAGCGCCACCAGCTCGACCATCCGGCGGCCCCCGCCCCGGTGAAGATCGTGCGGACGGCCGAGGCCACGCCACCGCCGGCCCGCCCGATCACCGTCCCGGGTCGCGCCTCCGCGCCCGATCCGGAGACGCTGGCCGCCCACGCGGCCCGCTACACGATCACCGTGCCCCCGGGCGGCGAGCGCACGCTGCTCCGCCTCGACCTGGTCGGCGACGTGGCGGTGGCCAGGGCCGGCGACCGCACGGAGGACCTGTACTGGGACGGCGCGCCCTGGGACATCGACATCTCGGGCGGCGTCGAAACGGTCGAGGTCATGATTTATCCGCTCACACCGGACACGCCGGTCTGGCTGCCCGAGGCCGCGAGAGGGTCCGAAGGCGCCCGCATCCTCGACGCCACGATGATCGACTACCGCGCGCACCCGTTGGGCGCACTCCGCCGGTAGGCGCCGTCGATCACCAGGCTTCCACCGTGCACGCGCCCTTGCGGACGCCCAGCTCGACCAGGTCCGTCTCCACCGCGGAGAGCGGATCGTCGAGCGGGATCCGGAACGTACGGATCTGGTTCGGCCCGAAGTCCGCCGTGAGTCGGATCCGGGCCAGCGGGATGTCGAGGGTCGCCAGGGCGGCCCGGCCCGTGCTCTCGACGGCCCTGACGACCAGGTCGCGCGGCGTGTCCTCGTGCAGCTTGACCGCGGTCACCATGACCTGGCCGCCGCCGTCGTCCAGGTGGCCGCGCGCCGCCGGGAGCGTACCGTCGTGGAAGCTCTCCAGCATCGCGCGTACCGGGGAGCCGAGCAGCGCGGCCCGGCGGGTGAGCCCGGCGGCGCGCCAGTCGCCCGCGTGCGGCACCAGCAGGTACGTGAACCGCTGCACCCCCTGGTCCTGGTACGAGTAGTAGCCGTCGGGGTCGAGGAGGCGCGGGTCGTGCCAGGCGTAGACCGGGCTGCGCACGGCGGTGATGCCGATGCTGTGGCCGCGGCCCGGGGCCGGCGGGGAGACGTCGTAGCCGTGCTTGGCGTTGTTCACGACGGCGAGGCCCGCTCCGGCTCCGGACAGGTCCACCCACGACTGCGCGGGCTCCTCGGCGCTGTCGATCGGCCTGGTCAGGTGCCCGAACGGGATCTCGTACGTGGCCACCGGGCTCTCCAGCGCGACCGGGAAGCGCAGCTTCATCAGATGCGCCTGCTCGCGCCAGTCGAGCGTGACCCGCACCTCCACCGCGTCGTCCCCGACGCCCAGGATGAACTCCTCGGCCATCGTGGAGCGGCCCCACTCGCGCTCGACGCGGATGCGGGCACGCAGCGGGCCGCTCTCGCGCAGCACGATGCGGGTCGTCGTCATCGCCTCGCCCGGCCAGTCGTAGGACACCACGCGGTGTCCCCAGGTGTCGGTCGGGTCCGCGCAGATCTGCGTGTGCTCGCCCGCCGCCCCGGCCACGAGGTCCACGCCGGTGCGCTTGTCGAGCAGGCCGGCCAGCCAGCCCGTCTCCGGGTCGATCTCCAGGCGGAGCACGTCGTTCTCGATGTGCTGCTCGGACGCGGTCAGGCCGCTGGTGTACGGTGTCTCGCCCTGGCGCAGCCGGTAGAGGCGGTAGCCCAGGGCGGGCAGCTCCGCCTGGAACACGGTGGCGCCGCGTCCCTTGTCGTCCGTGGTGGCGACCGGCTGGGTGCGCTGGCAGGGCACGTCCCGGCCGTCGGCGTCCACGACCCGCACGCCGGTGGGCGCGAGGCCGTACTGCATCTCGACCCGGGTCGTGACCGGCCACGGGTGCGGGTTGAAGACCACCACCGGCTGGGTGCCGGGCTGCTCGGGCACGTCGATGTCGCGGGCGATCACGTTGTGCGCCCGGGTGATGATCCGCTTCGAGATCGCGACCGCCTCGCCGAGCTGGTCGCGGGCGTCGTCGTAGGCGGGCTCGATGGCCGAGCCGGGCAGCACGTCGTGGAACTGGTTGAACAGCACCTGTTTCCAGGCCCGCCCCAGCTCCTCGCGTACGTCGTGGCCCGCGACGGCGGCCCAGCGCTCGGCCGACAGCAGCGCCGCCTGCGCCCTACGCTGCCACGCCTTGATCCCGGAGTGCGAGGAGTAGCAGCCGGCCGCGTGGTGCTGCAGGTCGTCGCGCCACACCGGCAGCTCGGCCATGCCCTGCTCGCCCAGGCGCTTGGCCATCTCGTCGAAGTAGCGGCGCGGCGAGGACATCGTCAGCTCGCCGAACGTGCCCATCCGGTCGTAGCGGTGGATGGACTCGATGTTCGCCTTGGTGGGGCCGCCTCCGTGGTTGCCCACGCCGTAGAAGATCATCAGGTCGCCGAGCGAGCGGTCGAGCTGGCCGAGCGCCTTCTCGGTCTGGCCCGCGACCTCGCCGGGCGGGCTGCAGTACTCGAACGGGATCCGGTACGCCAGCACCCGGCTGCCGTCGGGGCTCTCCCACCAGAACATCGTGCCGGGCAGCTCGCTCTCGTGCGGCCCCGGGCGCAGGAAGCAGTAGGAGTCCATGCCCTGGCCGCGCAGGATCGCGGGCAGCATGGCGTTGTGGCCGAACGGGTCGGCGTTCATGCCGACCGTGGCCGTGACCCCGAACTTCTCCTTCAGGTAGCGCTGGCCGTACAGGCCCTGGCGGGCGAACGACTCCCCCGACGGCATGTTGCAGTCGGGCTCCACCCACCAGCCGCCGACGTTGACCCAGCGGCCCTCGGCGACCCGCTCCTTGATGCGGGCGAACAGCTCGGGGTCCGACTCCTCCACCCACGACAGCAGGACGACCTGGTCGCAGGTGAAGACGAAGTCCGGGTACTCGTCCATGCGGTGGATCGCCGACCAGAACGTCGCCCGCGCCTCCTGGTAGCCCTCCTGCCACGGCCACAGCCACACCGGGTCGAGGTGCGCGTTCCCGATCATGTGCAAGGTGCGGTCGGGGGTGGCCACCGGCCTCTGCGCCCTCGGGAGACCGCGGGGCTGGCTGCCCGAGGGGGCGTTCGACATGGGGGCGTTCGAGGGTCTGGTCATGCGGCCGCCCATGCGTCGACCTTCTCGCTGATCATGTGCAGCATCAGTGTGTGGATCTCCTGGATGCGCGGGGTCTCGGAGGAGGGAGCTAGGAGGAGGCGGTCGGCGAACTTGGCGGCGGCGCCACCGTCGCCGCCGCCGAACAGTACCGTGACCGCGCCATTGCTCTGTGCGGCTTCCAGGGCGCTGACCACGTTCGGGGAGTTGCCGCTGGTCGTGAACGCGGCCACGACGTCGCCCGGGCGGACCAGGGCCCGGACCTGCCTGGCGAAGACGTCCTCGTAGGAGTAGTCGTTGGCGATGCACGTCATGACCGTGGCGTCGGTCGTGAGCGTCACGGCGGGGAGCGGGCGGCGGTCGCGCTTGTAGTGGCCGACCAGCTCGCCGGTGAGGTGCTGCGCGTCGGCCGCGCTGCCGCCGTTGCCGAGGGTGTAGAGGGTGCCGCCCCGGGTGAACGCCTCGATGAGCAGGTCCGCGGCGGCTTCCACGGCCGGGAGCAGCCGCACGACGCCCTGGGCGGCGGCGAGGTGGGCCTCGACGTGCTCGGCCAGCACGGACGCCGCCGCCGAGGCGGAGGGCGCCGCGCCGGATCGGGACGTGTGCCCATTGGACCGAGGCGAGATGCCGGCCGGAGGGGAGGCGAGCCCGTTCGGCCGGGATGCGGGTGAGTGCAGGCGGATCGGGTCAGGCATGGCGCTTCCCTGAGGCAAGAAGGTCGTGGGCCACGGCGCCGGCGCCGACCACGCCGACGCCCTCGCCCAGCTGGGCCGGCTCGATGCGGGCGGTGCGGGCCGCGGGCGGCATGGCGTCCCTGGCGACGGCGGCGCGTACGGGGTCGAAGAGCCGGGCGCCGGAACGGGTCACGCCGCCGCCGAGGACGACGAGCTCCGGCTCGAACGCGTTCACCAGATCCGTGATCGCGCTGCCCAGTGCCCATGTGGTCTCGTTCCACACCTCGGTCGCGAGCGCGTCGCCCGCCTCGGTGGCGCGGAAGACGTCCTCGGCCGTCGGGAGCCCGATTGCGGACAGGGACGAGGCGCGACCGGCGGCGAGGGCCTCGCGGGCGCGCTCGGCGATGGCGGTGCCGGACGCGTACGCCTCCAGGCAGCCCAGACGGCCGCAGGAGCACTTGCGCCCGCCCGGCCGCACCACGACGTGCCCCAGCTCGCCGCCGTTGCCGGCCGCGCCCCGGTGCAGGCGGCCGCCGATGACGGACCCGCCGCCGACGCCCGTGGAGATCGTGAGGTAGAGCATCGTGCTGGTGCCGCGGCCCGCGCCGTACCGGAACTCGCCGAGGGCGGCGGCTGTGGCATCGTTCTCAAGCGCGGACGGCACGCCGAACTCCTCCGCCGCCATCGCGCCCACGGGGACGTCGATCCACCCGGGCAGGTGCGGCGGACACTCCAGCACGCCGGTCGTGGTGTCCAGCGGTCCCCCGCAGGAGATGCCTACGGCCGCCACCTGGGGCGGCCCCGCCTCTGCGATGGCCTTCCTGCCCAGGTCGAACAGCCTGACCAGGACCCGCCGCGGCCCCTGCTCCCTGCGCGTCGGGGTGACCTGCCAGCCGTGGATCAGGCCGTCGCCGGTGACCACGCCCGCGGCGAGCTTGGTGCCACCGATGTCCAGCGACAGGACGGGGGGAAGATCGTGCTCCATTGGGCCTCCGACGGGAACGAGTGCCACGTCAAGGCTGTGTGACATCGTTCCCACACGGATCCTAGGGCGACCCTTCCCCATGGGTCAACGCGCCCGAATGGGGAAATGTCAGATCATGGGGGGCGGTGCGGTGGATTCGCGGGTGACGAGCCGAACCCCCAGCACGGTGGTGACCGAGTCGGCGTCCGGCATCTCGATCCGCTCGTCCAGCCTGCGCACGGCGGTCGCGCCCAGGTTGAACGTGTCCTGGGAGACGGTGCTGACCTGCGGCGAGACCATGCTCATCCACGGCGCGTCGTCGAAGGCCACCAGACTGATCTCCGCGGGCGCCCGCAGCCCCAGCTCGCCGATCGCCCGCCAGACGCCCTCGGCGAGCACGTTGTTGGCGGCGAAGACGGCCGTCGGCCGGTTCGGCCCGGACAACATGTCGAGCGCCCTGCGCCGCGAGTCGGCGACGTCCCAGCCCGACGAGACGACCAGGTCGGGATCGACCTTGATGGCGGCCACGCCGAGCGCCTCCAGATAGCCGTGGTAGCGCTCGTAGCCGGTGGTCCAGTCGGTCTCGTCGATGAACAGGGCGATCCTGCGATGGCCCAGCTCGATCAGATGGGCCGTGGCGGTGCGGGCTCCCACGCGGTTGCCGACCACGACGCCGTCGGTCGAGCCCGCCGCGAACTGCCGGTCCACCTCGACGACCGGGATGCCGTGGGAGCTGAGGTAGGTGGACACGGCCGGGGAGTTGGGCGTCACGATCGCCCCGGCCACCCTGAGCGCGACCAGCGCCTCGGCGGCCTCGCTCTCCGCCTCGGCCGACAGGCTCGTGTCCGCCAGCACCATCGTGTAACCGCGCTCGCGGGCCTCCCTGCTGGCCCCCGCGGCCAGCTCCGCGTAGAACGGGTTGCGCAGGTCGCTCACCAGCACGCCCACCGACCTGCTCACCTGCTGCTTGAGCGTGCGCGCCATCACGTCGGGCACGTAGCCGAGCTCGGCCGCGGCCCGCAGCACGCGCTCGCGTACGTCGCTGGCGGCGTACCCGCGCCCGGTCAGCGCCCGTGAGACGGTGGAGCGCGAGACCCCGGCGGCCTCCGCCACGTCCTTGATCGTGGGCCGCCTGGAACGGCTGAGGGGGCCGCGCCGCTCCATGGTCATCGATCCCCTTCCCCGACCACGTCGACCAGCGCCTCGGCGTGCTGCCCGAGGCGCAGATCGCCGATGGTCAAGTCGACTGCGAGGCGAACGCGGCGCCGCGGCACGACGTCTGCGCCCAGACGGAGATGTACCTGGTCCATACCCCCCGCGGGAAGCCGCAGCGTCACAGAGCCGGGTTCGCGGCGCCAGCCCGGCGGGACGACCGGCTCGACGGTGGCCACCGCCTTGTCCGGCCACGGGTTGCGCACGGTGGCCGTCAGCACGATCTCACCGCCCGCGGGGACACTCGAGTAGTACGGGGTCAGGCGGCACAGCACCCCGTCGGCTCCCAGGTCGAGACGGTCGAGCGGGAGCAGGTCGTGATGGAGGGCCACCAGCTCCTCACCGCGCTCGGTCATCATGTGCAGGTAGTCGTCGTCCACCCAGCGGGGCCGCCAGTGGCCGCTGACCATCAGGTCGGGGCGCAGGCGGCGGTAGAGCGCGGCGCTCTTCCGGTAGTCCTCGATCTGAAACCGATTCTTGTACTGAAAATTCAGGATCTCCTGGCGTTCATTCGGGATGCCCATCCCGTCCTGCTGGTCACCGGTGACGAGCACCCGGTGCCCGTCCACCTCGAACTCGTACGCCGCCGCGAACAACGTGTGCCCGGGCAGGTCGTGCACGGTGATCTCGTACTCGCGCCAGCGCACCGTCTCCCCCAGCCCGAGCACCCGGTCGGCCGGGATGGGCTCGAACCACTGGCACGGCAGGTCGTGGTGGAGGGGCGTGGCCAGGATGGGGGCGATGTGGGAAGGCGCCCAGATCTCGGTGCCCTCGACGTCGCGCAGCAGCGGCATGCCCGCCACATGGTCGTCGTGGTAGTGGGTGGGCATCGCGACCTCGACGCTCGTGACGCCGTAGTGCTCGCGCAGCGCGGGCATGGAGGCCAGCCAGGGGCGGCGGGCCGCGCGGGAGGTGTTGTGCACGAGGCCGGTGGACATGTCGTACCCGAAGTCGAACACCATGGCCGCGCCGGACTCCGACAGCAGCACGTAGCTGTGGGACTGGCTGCTCTTGTTCATGAGCAGGTGGGGGGTCACCTGGACGAAGGGGTTGGCCAGGAGTCCGTGGAGGTCCCAGGGGTGGGGGTGGGGGCGGCGGAAGTTGACGTACCGCTGCATGGCGGTGGAGAGCTGCTTCAGGGCGTCTCGGGGGTCGGTCATCGGCTCGCCGTGCGACGGCAGTAACACCTCGAGCTCCTCCCGCTGGAGGAGTTCGGAGCTCAGGACGACCATGGCGGGGCCCTCGTTCTCGGTGTACGACCACTGGGTGGCGGCCAGCGACCACACCTTGCCCGGGGCGTAGATCAGATCACCGGTGAAGGCGACCTTCCCGACGACGTACGTCACGGACCCGGGGGTGTGCCCTGGGGTGGGCAGGACCCGTACGTCTATCCCTCCGTAGTCGGCCGTCCGGTATTCGGGCACGACGCCGTCGACCGGCACAGGGTCGAGCAGCGAGAACCGGTCGTCGCGCAGGTCGTAGTCGTTGCTGATCTGCCGGCCCGCCCACATCTCGTCGACCCGCTCGAACAGGTCGCGCTCGACGGGCGGCACGTGCACCCTGACGCCTTCGTCGACCGCCCTGCGCAGGCCCTGGGCCTGGTCGCGGTGGTGGTGCGTCATCAGGACGTCGGTGAGGCGGTCGAGGCCGAGCTCGCCGAGGAGATCCAGCACGCGACCCGAACCGAAGTCGACGGCGATCCCAGTGCGTTCCGCTCCCCCGGCGGGAGCGGCGATGACGTAGACGTTGCAGGTGTCCTCAATGCGGAACACACCGGGCACGACTTCGGTGACATCCTTGCTCACAGGGCGGGATCCTATCCGGAATCGTTCCCACAATGGACGCATCACTGCCGAAACCCCCACCATTTCGCCACGAGATCGAGGTCCTCGCCGGTGATCCGCTCGCCGGAGTTGTCGATGGACTCGACGTAGTACAGGGCGGGCACGCCGAACGCGGGCTGCGCCTCGGCGTACGCGAGCCAGTCCGCCCTGCTGGGCATCGGCCACTGGTCGGTGTCGATCAGGTGCCCGGGCATGGCGCGGGTGGCCACCGCGTGCCGGAAGCGGAGCTGGTCGACGGTGGGGACGGGGTCGCCGTGGGGGTCGAGCTCGAGCACGTCGTTGAGCCGGATCATGTCGCTGACGTCGCCGAACGCGGGATGCGGGGTGTGGGTGACCATCAGGGCGTCCGGCTTGACGCTCTTGGCGGCCTCGTACAGGGTCCTGAGCAGCTCGTGCAGGAGGGCGAGCCCCCAGGTGGTCCCGTACGACTTCAGGTGCGACCCGCTGGGGAACCTCTGGGTGAAGTCGATCTTGAATCCGTCGGCCCCGAGGTCGCCGAGGAGCCTCTCCATGATCGTCCGGATCCTGCGCCGGTAGGCCGGGTTCGAGGGGTCGGCGGCCACGGGACGGCCGCCCGCGTCCGTCACGCACTCCTCGGCGGGCAGCCCGTCGGGCGCCCACGCCCGCCACCACAGCAGCACGCGCTGCCCGCGCGTGTGCCTGGCGGCGATCCACTCCCCTAATGCGGGCCACTTGGCCGGGTCGGGCACCGGGTCGCCGTACGCGAGCTGCCACCGGTCGTCGATCACGATCGTCCCGGGCACGATCCCGTGCTCCTCCAGCCTGGACAGCCACTCGTCGTAGAGCTCCTGCCGGGACAGCTCGGTCGGCGAGAGGCCGTCGGCCCTGGCGCACTGCGCGCCCCAGCCGCAGAAGATCGGCCTGCTCCACCAGTCATGCCGCTCGCCGGCGGATGCGGCCAGGCCGTGCGCGACCAGGTCCTCGCGGTGGTGCGAGATCGCCTCCCACGGCGACGACGCGGCCCGGAACACGACGGCCGGGGACCGCCAGGCCCCGCTCACCGAGGTGCGGCACTCGTAGTCGAAGCGCAGCAGCGCCCCGCCGTCCAGCGGCTCGTAGCCGAGCTCAGTGAAGGTCAGGTCCTCGATGCCGGCGCGTACCGAGGCGCCGAGCCAGGGGCCGCCGGGCACGGCGGTGGGGCCGTCCGGCTCCTCCTTGCAGAAGGCCAGCACCAGCGGCGGCGGCGAGAAGACCGCGTGGAGGCGGCCCGGCGAGGCGTCGCCGATGACGGTGAGCGCGGCCGGCGCGGACACCGGCCGCACGACCTGCACCGGGTGGGTGGGCGTGGGGTTGAAGACGCCGCGCGCGTGCAGCCCCGTGCGGAACGTGCCCGCCGCGCGGGTGTTGAGCACGGCCCGCCCGCCGAGCAGCGTCACGTCGCTGATCACGCCGTGGCCCTCGACGCGCACCTCCACCGCGATCGTCTCGGGAGTGCAGGTCAGCCGGACCGTCTTCGCCTCCCACCCGGTCGAGCGCTGGGGGAAGTCGAAGATCGCCGCGCCCTCGCGCTCGGCGAGCACGGGCGGCAGCGTCTCGTACGTCTCGTCGCGCCCGCCCGCGGTGTTGACCGAGGCGATCAGGCTGAGGGTCATCCAGCCTTCCAGCTCGGCGCTGGGGTCGGTACGCGAGACCGTCAGCCGGTAGGAGCCGGCGTCCAGGTGGTACGCCTGGTCAGTGGGGGTGATGTGCATGTTCTAGCCGAACCCCTCGATCTGGTGCGCGGACGTGCCCACGCCCCGCCTGTAGCAGAAGTTCATCCCTTGCTCCCTGTCGTCGCGATGCCCTTGATGAAGTGCTTCTGGCCGAGGAAGAACAGGATGACCATCGGAATCGTGGTGACCACGCTGGCTGTCATGACGATCTCCCAGTGCCACTCGCCGCCGAACCCGAACTGGTCGAGCAGCGCCTTCAGCCCGCGCGGCACGGTGAACGTGGCGGAGTCGCGCAGGTAGATCAGCGGCCGCATCAGGTCCGTCCAGGCCGCCTGGAACTCGAACATCAGCGTCACCACGATCGCGGGCCGGCACAGCGGCAGCGCGATCTTGGTGAAGATCTTCCAGTTGTTCGCCCCGTCGATCCTGGCCGCCTCGAACGGCTCGCGCGGCAGCCCCATGAAGAACTGCCGCAGCAGGAAGATGTAGAAGGCGCTGCCGAACAGGTTCTGGGCCCAGAGCGGGGTGAGGGTGCCGACCATGCCGAGCGAGTTCCAGATGAGGAACACCGGGATCATGGTGACCGCGCCCGGCAGCATCATCGTGGCGAGCACGACGCCGAACAGCGCCCCCCTGCCGGGGAAGCGGAAGTAGGCGAACCCCCACGCCACCATCGCGCTGGTGATCGTGACGGTCACCGCCGCCAGCACCGTGACCAGCAGCGTGTTGAACATCCAGAGCGCGAGCGGCGCCTCCTGCCACACCTTGACGTAGTTGTCGAGGATGAACGTCTCGGGGATCAGGCGATGGTCGAACACCTCGCCGCGCGGCTTGAAGGAGGCGCTCAGCAGCCAGACGAAGGGGTAGATGAAGGCGACGGTGAACACGCCGAGCGCGGCCCACGTCAGGATCCTGCCGGCCCGCCTCACGACTGTCCGCCCTCGTAGTGGACGAACCGCCTGGTCACCAGGATCTGCACGGCGGTGATCGCCATGATCACGATGAACAGCAGCCAGGCGAGGGCCGAGGCGTAGCCCATGTGCAGGAACTCGAACGCCTGCTGGAACAGGTAGATCGCGTAGAAGAGGGCCGCGTCGTTGCTGTAGGTGGTGTTGCCCGCGCCGAAGAAAGCGGTGTACGCCTCGGTGAACGACTGCAGGGCGTTGATGCTGTCCACGATGAACAGGAAGAACAGCGTCGGGCTGATCATCGGCACGGTGATGCGCGACGTCCGCCGCCACCAGCCGGCCCCGTCGACGAGCGCGGAGTCGTACAGCTCCTGGGGGACGCCGCGCAGCGCGGCCAGGATGATGACGATCGAGGCGCCGACGGTCCACAGGCTCATCAGCACCAGGCCGGGCTTGACCCAGTCAGGGTCGGTGGTCCAGGCGGGCCCGTCGATGCCGAAGAGGCCGAGGAAGCTGTTGATCAGGCCGTTCTGGCCGTTGAACAGCATCAGCAGCAGGATGCCGATCGCGACCGGCGGCGTCATCTTGGGCAGGTAGAAGGCCGTGCGGAAGAAGCCGGTGGCCTTCGTGGCGCTGTTGAGCAGCAGCGCCAGGGCGAGCGCGACGACGAGCTGGGCCGGGACCGACATCACGGTGAACAGGAACGTGTTCCGGAGCGCGAGCCCGACCTTCGGGTCCTCGAAGAGCGCCTTGTAGTTGTCGAAGCCGACGTACGAAGGGTCGTTGATGACGTCGTAGTCGGTCAGCGACAGGTAGGCGCTGTTGATCACGGGCCACGCGGTGAAGATCAGGAACCCGATGGCCCAGGGACTGATGAACAGCAGGGCCGCCCGGCTGTCCTTCCACCGCATGGTCCGCCAGAAAGGCGGTCGGGAATGGGACATCTCAGTTCGTACGCTTCGTCCAGCCGGCCCATGCCCTGTCCAGGGCGGCCTGGGCGTCCTGCTGCGCCTTGTCGAGCGCCTGCTGCGGCTTGTCCTGGCCGTTGAGCACCCGGTTCACCGCGTCCTGCCAGGCCGTCTTGAACTCCTTGTCGGCCGGGTTGGCGGGGAGGCTGAAGGTGTGCTTGGCGGCCTCGTAGAACGCCTTCACGCCGGCGTCCCAGACGGGGCCGCCCGAGGTGAGCATCTTCTCGATCTCCGCGTCGGCCTTGACGTTGCCGGTCAGGACGCCGGTGAACGGCTTGCCCTCCCCCTTGCGCTTGTCCAGCCGCGCCTGGGCGGCGGCCTTCCAGGTGTCGACGAGCGTCATGGCCTTGGCGAACCGGCAGGCGGCCGCGGCGTTCTCCGAACCCTTGGGGATCGCCCACGAGCGGCCAGAGGAGAAGGCCAGCGGCACGCCCTGCGGCGTGCGGAACGTGTCGAAGACCATAGGCGCCTTGGGTGAGACGTCGTTGAGCACGTTGACGTACCACTGCTCCATGGGCATGGCGCCCAGCTCGTCCTTGGCGAACTGGTTGCCCTTGCCGAAGAAGTCCGCGGAGTCGCGCAGGGCCTTGACCCTGGCGAAGCCGCCCTGCGCGGCGTAGACGCCGACCGCGAACTCCAGCGCCCTGACCACCTGCGGGCTGTTGAGCTGCGCCGTCCTGCCGTCGGCCGACAGCAGGTCGGCGCCGTTGGCCTTGGCCCACAGCGGCAGGAACTCCGGCAGCTTGCTGTCGTAGCCGAGCACCTGGAGCCTGCCGCCCGGCGCCTTGTACAGCTTCTCGGCCGCGGCGGTGATCCTGTCCCAGCTGGAGCCGTTGACGTCGTCGATCGTCAGCCCGGCCTGCCTGAGCAGGTCGCCGTTGGCCATGGTGATCTGGACCTGGTTGAACTCGGGAATGGCCCAGACCTCGTCGCCGAACGTCACCTGGCCGAGCGCGTCCTTGTCGTACATCGAGGTGTCGATCTGCTCACCCTGGATGCACGGGGTCAGCGGGATGACGGCGCCCCGGGAGGCGAACGTGCCGATCTGGTCGCGGTTGGCGTAGATGACGTCCGGCGGGTCGCCCGCGGCCACCGAGGAGAGGAACTGCTGGATGTCGAGGTCCCCCTCGATCAGCTTGATGTCCGCACCGCCGAGCGCCTTCTTGGCCAGGTCGGCGCGGGTCGCCCCGATCTCGTCCGTCGCGCCGAAGCCCATGACGGAAATGGTGCCCTGGAACGTGGCGCTGGGGTTGAACTGACCCGCCGACGGAGTCGCCGACGCCCCGCCGCCGGTGCCCTTGGCACACGAGGTGAGTGCCAGCGCCAGGGACAACGACAGGAGGGACCAGCGGACGAGCGGGGTTCTCATCGGGGGATTCCCTCCACTGGTGTGGCAACGTTCACACATCTGAGAACGTACCCATACCGCCGAAACCCCGTCAACAACTCATTTCCCAGCGTTTCAGTGCGCGACCTTGAGCACGAGCTTGCCCGTGGTCGCGCAGGACTCGATGCGCCGGTGCGCCTCGGCCGCCTGATCCAGTGTCAGTGCCTCGACGCGCAGCGCCGCGATCGCAGGAAGTCCCGCAGCTCCGCATGACGGTAGTCGTTTGCCATGAATGTCAGGATATGGACGGCCGGAATCGTGGCAGGGCAAGGGCCCGGTCTCGTGGCGAGACCGGGCCCTTGGGGGCAGGCGCCTTCGGAGGGGCAGGGAGGCGCCTTCAGGGAGACGTCAGTGCTGGCTGGCCTTCTCCGCACCGACACCGGTGAGGGAGCGGACCTCCATCTCGGCGTACTTCGCGGCGTTGTACTCCTTGCTGAGGACCGTCCCGAGCCACCCGCACAGGAAGCCGATGGGGATCGACACGATGCCGGGGTTGCTCAGCGGGAACCAGTGGAAGTCCACGCCCGCGATCAGCGCCGTCACCGCGGTCCCGGGCGGGGGCGGCGGCGCGGAGACGACGGGCGAGAAGATGACCAGGATCAACGCGGACCCCAGGCCGCCGTAGATGGCCGAGACGGCGCCCGTCGTGTTGAACCGCTTCCAGAACAGGCTGTAGAGGATCGCGGGCAGGTTGCCGGAGGCGGCGACGGCGAAGGCCAGGGCGACCAGGAAGGCGACGTTCTGCCCCTGGGCCAGGATCCCCAGGCCGATCGCGACGGCGCCGATGACCAGGGCGGACAGGCGGGCCACCACGACCTCCTGCCGCTCGGTGGCCTGGCCGCGCTTGAAGACGTGCGCGTACAGGTCGTGGGAGAAGCTGGAGGAGGAGGCCAGCGTGAGGCCGGCCACCACGGCGAGGATCGTGGCGAAGGCGACGGAGCCGATGAGGGCCAGCAGGATCGTGCCGCCGACCGGGCCGAAGATCTCCTGGCCGACGCGCTCGGCCAGCATCGGGGCGGCCGTGTTGCCCGCCTTGTCGCCCTTGACGATCGCCTCCTTGCCGACCAGGGCCGCCGCGCCGAAGCCGAGGACCAGGGTCAGCAGGTAGAAGACGCCGATGATGCCGATGCCCCACAGGACCGACTTGCGGGCGTCCTTGGCGGTGGGGACGGTGTAGAAGCGGATGAGGATGTGCGGCAGGCCCGCGGTGCCGAGGACGAGGGCGAGGCCCAGGCTGATGAGGTCGATCTTGCCGGCCAGGCCCTGGGCGTCCGTGCCGTACTTCAGGCCGGGGATGAGGAAGTTGCCGGGGTTCGCCTTGGGGCCGCTGGTGGCGGCGGCCTGGCCGAGCAGGGACGACAGGTTGAAGCCGAACTTGCCCAGCACCAGCACCGTCACGAGCGCGGCGCCGCCCATGAGCAGCACGGCCTTGACGATCTGCACCCAGGTGGTGCCCTTCATGCCGCCGAACACCACGTACACGATCATCAGCGCGCCCACGCCGACGATCGTCCACGCCTTGCCCGCCTCGCTGGTGATGCCGAGCAGCAGGCCGACCAGCGCGCCCGCGCCCACCATCTGGGCCAGCAGGTAGAAGATGCTCACCACGATCGTGGACACGCCGGCCGCCGTGCGCACGGGGCGCGGGCTCATCCTGAACGCGAGCACGTCGGCCATGGTGAACTTGCCGGAGTTCCGCATCAGCTCGGCCACCAGCAGCAGCGCGACCAGCCAGGCGACCAGGAACCCGATCGAGTACAGGAACCCGTCGTAGCCGGACAGCGCGATGATGCCCGCGATGCCGAGGAAGGAGGCGGCCGACATGTAGTCGCCGCCGATGGCCAGGCCGTTCTGCACGCCGCTGAACGACCGGCCGCCCGCGTAGTAGTCGGCGGCCGTCTTGGTCTGGCGGCTCGCCCAGAACGTGATCCCCAGCGTCGCGGCGACGAAGGCGAGGAAGAGGATCATCCCCAGGGTCGTGGAGCTCACTTGGACTTCTCCTCAACCTCGTGGCGGAGCTTGTCGGCGATCGGGTCGAGCTTCTTCTCGGCGTGCCTGGAGTACGCCCACGCGATGAGGAACGTGGAGACGAACTGGAGCAAACCGAAGACAAGGCCGACGTTGATGTCGCCGAGCAGCTTGATCCCCATGAAGCCGCGCGCCCATCCGGACAGCACCACATAGAGCAGGTACCACACGAGGAACGCCACGGTCATGGGGAACGTCCAGGCGCGGAAGCGCCGTTTCAATTCCTGGAACTCACTGCTCTCCTGCACTTGTTCATATACCGACGTGTCATGTTCTCTAGTCGTCACGAGACCTCCAGTGTGATGCGGATCACGCCCAACGTAAGAGCGCAACCTACCTGTCGTGGAGGTCCGTGGCGGGGTTGTTCGGCGAGCCGCTGGGGTCCGGCGCTTAGTTGGGCATGGCTTGCGGTGAAAGGTCCTTCCAGCGCGACGAACGGTCGGTTATCCCTTTATCTCACCATGGCCTCCCTCGACCCCATGGGCATACCGACACCAGCGCATGTCGCACTCAAGGTCAACCGGGCGAGCCGGGGTGCGCCCGAGCGCCAATCCAGCATTTTCGAATCGCTCAAACATTCGACATACACGTCAAGTGACGGTAATCTTACGGTCACTCAACGTGAAGATTTGAAGAGTCCGGAGGTCCTGCAGGGGCTACGTATTCTCTTTCATATCGGACGTTCTGTACTCGTTCCCGGAACCGTTAACAGCGCCCAAAGCTCATCCTCACACAGCCGACCACAGATCCATTCGTCATCCGTCACTCGCTCCTTGGGCTGAAGGTCGGGGCTTGTCCCGCTGAAGTGGGGCGGCCGGAGTGACCAGACCTAGCCATCACCGATAGGGAGGTGACCTTGGTGGCTACGTTGGACACACGTCAGCAGATCCACTCCGCCGTGCTTCCTCAGCGGCGGACCCTGGAATCCGCGTCAGCAGACAACCCAGGAACAGGGACGAAACGAGGAGCGGACGCCGTTAGGCAGCGGAGTGCCCAACATGGTCGAGGGGAGATCCTCACCGCCTCACCTGGCGGGGAGGGCGTCACCCGCGCAAGCGGAGCCCGCGGTCGTGAGACCGCACCTCGCGTGTTCGTCCTGGCATCAGACGGCACGCCGCTGGATCCGTGCCATCCCGCCCGGGCCCGCAAGCTCCTGAAGGAGGGGCGGGCGGTGGTGGCCCGGCATACCCCGTTCGCCATTCGACTGAAGGACCGCACTGCGGAGCAGTCCGAGGTCGAGGGCGTGGAGGTGGCCCTGGATCCCGGCAGCAGGAGCACCGGCATCAGCGTGTTCCAGGCTCACGATGGCACCCGGCATGGCTTGTACAGCATCCAACTCGACCATCGCGGCGGCAAGATCCGCGACAAGCTTGCGGCTCGCTCGGCCTATCGCAGGCGTCGTCGCACGGCGAACCTGCGTTACCGCGCCCCCCGCTTCGCCAACCGCCGCCGCCCGAACGGCTGGCTGCCGCCGAGCCTGCAGCACCAGATCGACACCGCGATGAGTTGGGTACAGCGGCTATGTCGTCTGGCCCCCGTCCGCGCGATCCACGTGGAGACCGCGCGGTTCGACACCCACGCCCTCGCCGCTGGCAGGCCGCTGGACGGCGTGGCGTACCAGCACGGCACGTTGCACGGCTCTGAGGTGCGCGAATACCTGCTGGAGAAATGGGGGCGGGCGTGCGCCTACTGCGGAGCGAGCGGCGCCCCGTTGAACATCGACCACATCCAGCCCCGATCCCGAGGCGGCTCCGACCGGGTCAACAACCTGACCGTGGCGTGCGTGCCCTGCAACCAGGCCAAAGGCAGCATGCCAGTCACCGAGTTCCTGGCCGACCGCCCGGCGGTTCTGGCCCGGGTGCTCACCCAGGTCAAGGCACCGCTTCGGGACGCTGCTGCCGTGAACGCCACCCGCTGGGCACTCTATGGGGCATTGACGGCGATCAAGCTGCCTGTGCGTTGCGCCAGCGGCGGCCGCACCAAATGGAACCGGCACCGCACCGGCGCCGCCAAATCCCACACCCTGGACGCGTTGCACGTAGGTGAGCTCAACCACGTGGCATCCTGGCCAAGCCAGGTGCTGACAGTTGTGGCCACCGGGCGAGGCTCGTATTGCCGGACCCGCACCGACGCCTTCGGCTTCCCCCGGCTGCGACTGCCCCGCACCAAGCAGATCTTCGGCTACCAGACGGGGGATCTCGTGCGCGCGATCGTGCGGAAGGGCAAGCACCCAGGAATTCACACCGGACGGGTCGCCGTCCGCACCAGCGGCAGCCACACTGTACAGACAGCGCATGGCCCCATCACAACCTCGCACAAGAATCTTCGCCTGCTGCATCGAGCCGACGGCTACTCCTACACGACCAAGAAGGAAGAACATCCGTGCGCACCCTGACGGTGGTTCGCCCGGCGGCGAACCACCGTCCCCTGCCCGCTACGTGGGAGTCCGTCTCTTGCCCGGCCTGAAGGCCGGAGTATCAACGGAAAGGTCAGATGACAGCGCCGCCTGGAGAAGGGCATGAACGCCCATAGGCCGATCGTGGCCGAGGTGGTGCGCGGGATCTTCGACCCGTGGCGGGTCTCGCACGAGGTCAGCCGACTCCTCGACCTCGCCGACCCGCCGACGGCCTTCTTCGCCACCAACAACCGCGCCGCGATCGGCATCCTCCAGGCGCTGCGGGAGCGACCCGAGCGGCCCGCGTACGTGGGGTTCGACGACTTCGCCCTGGCGGACGTCTTCAACCCGGGGGTGACGGTGGTCCGCTACGACACGACCCGCCTGGCCCGCAGCGCGGTGGACCTGCTGCTGAACCCGTCACCGTCGCCCCGCCGGGTCAAGGTTCCGGTGGAGCTGGTGGCGAGGGGCTCGGGCGAGCTGTCGCCTTCCTGACCACTGTGCTCCGGCGAGCCGTGATCATCAGCGGGATCACGACGAGCGGGGCCGCCAGTCGCCGCGGTCGAGGTCGAGGTCTTCCGGGGCGTGCAGCCGCACCATGGTCCTGGCCACCCCGGGCGGCACCCGGTGCGGCGTCAGGAACGACACCGACACCATCACCGCGAACGCGACCGGCACCGTCCACGCCGCCGGCTGGGCGAGTAGAGCCCCCGCCGGCCCGTCGTGCGGGCCGGCGGTGATCGTGACGAGCACCGCCGCGCACGCCAGCCCCCCGCCCACGAGCAGCCCGGCCAGGGCCCCCGTGGTGGACAGGCGGCGCCACCAGATGCCCAGCACGAGCAGCGGGCAGAACGACGAGGCCGCCACCGCGAACGCCAGCCCCACCACGTCCGCCACCGGCAGCGCCCGCGCCCACAGCGCCAGGGCCAGCGGCACCACCACCGCCATCAGCGTGGCGATCCTGAACGAGCGCACCCCGCCCTTGAGCAGGTCCTGCGCGATCACGCCCGCCACGGACACGGTCAGCCCCGACGAGGTGGACAGGAACGCGGCGAACGCCCCCGCCGTGACCAGCGCCGTCAGCACGTCGCCGAGCGTGCCGCCGACCATCCGCGCGGGCAGCGTCAGCACGACCGTGTCGGTACGCACCAGGTCGGTCGCATAGAGCCGGCCGAGCCAGCCGTAGACGGCGGGCAGCAGGTAGAAGGCCCCGAGCAGGGACAGCACGACCAGCGTGGTACGCCGCGCGGCCCGGCCGTCCGGGTTGGTGTAGAACCGCACCAGCACGTGCGGCAAGCCCATGGTGCCCAGGAACGTGGCCAGGATCAGCGAGTACGTCGAGTACAGCCCGTACTCCTTGCCGCCGGACAGCGGCACCTGCCAGGTGGCGGCGTCCTGCGCGCTCACCGCGGGCGTCCCGCCGGCCTTCCACGCCATCATCAGGAACACCAGCGGCACGGCCAGCGCCGTCAGCTTGAGCCAGTACTGGAACGCCTGCACGAACGTGATCGACCGCATGCCGCCGGACAGCACGTTCACCGCCACCACGACCGCGACCAGCAGCCCGCCGACCCACACCGGTGCGCCGGTGATCGTGCGCAGCACCAGGCCGGCGCTCTGGAACTGCGGCATGAGGTAGAGCCAGCCGATCAGCACGACGAGCACGCTCGCGGTGCGGCGCACGGTCATCGACTCGAGCCTGGCCTCGGCGAAGTCCGGCAGCGTGTACGCCCCCGAGCGCCGCAGCGGCGCCGACACCAGCACCAGCAGCACGAGGTACCCGCCGGTCCAGCCGACGGGCAGCCAGAGCATGTCCACGCCGAACGACAGGATGAGCCCGGCGATGCCCAGGAACGAGGCCGCCGACAGGTACTCGCCGCCGATGGCCGAGGCGTTCCAGAGCGGGCTGACCGTGCGGGAGGCGACGTAGAAGTCGGAGGTGGTACGGGAGAACCTGATCCCGAACGCTCCGATGAGCACGGCCGCCACCACGACGACCAGCACCGCCGTCAGACTCATCGGCGTTCGACCAGCTCGGCGAAGTGGCGTTCGTTGCGCTCGGCCTGGCGCACGTACAGCCAGGCACCGATGACGAAGGCCGGGTAGATGAGCCCGCCGAGCACCGCCCACGGGAGCGGGACGCCGAGCAGGTGCACCGAGCGCAGCTGCGGGATGAGCAGGAACAGCAGCGGCAGCCCGCCGACCACGCAGGCCAGCACCGTGCACACGAACAGCGCCAGCCTGAACTGGGTACGCAGGTACGAGCGCATGTAGACCTCGCCGAGCCGGGTCTGCTCGTCGATCTCCCTCGTGGCCGGGTAACGGGGGCGGCGCGCGGCGGCCGTGCGCGGGCTCATCACGGCCACCCTGCGCGGGGTCTCCCGCCGCGAGGCGTCGGTCTTGGGCAGGGGCACGCGGCGTCCGGGCCGCGGCTCGGGGCTCATCACGGCGCCGACCTCGCCTTCCTGGCTCGCCGGACCAGCAGGTCCCGTAGTTCGCGGGTGTGGCGGCGGCTGACCGGCAGCTCCGTGTCGCCGACCCGCACCGCGCACTTGCCCGAGTCGATGTGCAGCTCCTCGATGTGCTTGACCGCCACCAGATGGCTGCGGTGCACGCGGACGAACCCGGCCGAGGCCCACCGCTCCTCCAGGGTGGCCAGCGGGATGCGGACCAGATGGCTGCCCGCCGCCGTGTGCAGCCGCGCGTAGTCCCCCTGCGCCTCCACGTAGATCACGTCGGCGCTGGACACGAACCGCGTCACCCCGCCCAGCTCCACCGGGATGGTGTCCGTCTCCCCGCCCTCCACGGGCACGTCGGCGGAGACCGCCACCCGCCTGATCGCCTCCGCCAGCCGCTCCGGGCGTACGGGCTTGAGCAGGTAGTCCTCGGCCTTGATCTCGAACGCGTCCACGGCGTGCTCCTCGTACGCCGTCACGAACACCACCCGCGGCGGGTTCGCGAACTGCGACAGCAGCCGCCCGAGCACCACCCCGTCGAGCCCGCGCATGCGGATGTCGAGGAACACCGCGTCGATCGGCCGCCCCTCGGCGATGGCGCGGTCGAGCAGCCGCAGCGCCGCCGCGCCGTCCCTGGCGGTGGCCACCTCGCCGATGCGGGGATCGGCACGCAGCAGGTACGACAGGTCTTCGAGGGCAGGCAGTTCGTCGTCGACCGCGAGAACCCGTAGTTGTGCCATAGACAGTGATAAAACCGACAACAAAGATCGAGGTCAACGGGCAGAGACGCCTGGGTGATATTTCGGCAACCTGACGTTGACCTTAGTGCCCGCCCCCTGGGCGGTCTCGACGACGAGGCCGTACTCGTCGCCGTACACCTGACGCAGCCGCTCGTCCACGTTGGCCAGCCCGACGCCGCCCGAGGCGGGGATGTCACCCGCGAGGATGCGGCGCAGCCGGTCGGGGTCCATGCCGAGCCCGTCGTCCTCGACGCTGATGCGGCACTCAGCCCCCGCATCCTCGGCGATGATCGTGATGCGGCCGACGCCGTTGCGGCTCTCCAGGCCGTGCCTGACGGCATTCTCGACCAGCGGCTGCAGACACAGGAACGGCACCGCGACCGGCAGCACCTCGGGCGCGATGCGCAGCGTCACCTGGAGCTGGTCGCCGAACCTGGCCCGCTCCAGGATCAGGTAGCGGTCGATCGAGCGCAGCTCCTCGGCGAGCGTGGTGAACTCACCGTGCCTGCGGAAGGAGTAGCGGGTGAAGTCGGCGAACTCCAGCAGCAGCTCCCTGGCCCGCTCCGGGTCGGTGCGGACGAAGGAGGCGATCGTGGTGAGCGAGTTGTAGATGAAGTGCGGCGAGATCTGCGCGCGCAGCGCCCGCACCTCGGCCTCCATGAGCAGCGTGCGCGAGCGGTCCAGCTCGGCCAGCTCCAGCTGGGAGTCGACCCACCCGGCCACCTCCTGCGCCGCCCTCACCAGACCCGCGGAGGCGGTCTGCCCGTAGGCGGCCAGGGCGCCGACCACCCGGTCGTCGGTGGTGAGCGGGACGACCACGGCGTGGTGGATCGGGCATTCGAGCAGTTGGCAGTCGATGGTCAGCACTTGGGTGCGGCCGTCCTTCAAGGTGGCGGCCGCGTGCTCGAACGCCTGGCCGGCGTGGTGGTCCCCGGCGCCGTCGTACACGAGCAGCCGCTCGCCGTCGGTGATGGCGAGGGCGGCGCAACCGAGCAGCGCGCGCAGGTGCCGCGAGGCGCGCTCGGCGCCGTCGGCGGTCAGCCCGGCCCGCAGCGGCGGCCCGGCCAGTGAGGCGGTGTGCAGCGTCTCGAACGTGGCCCGCTCCGCCGGGCTGGTGCCCAGCTCGCGGCGGCCCCGCATGACGCGCCAGAGCACGATCGCGGGCACGCTGACGAGCACCGCCACCACGACGACGCCGACCACGTACTCCACGCAGCGGAGCTTACTTCAGAGTGCTTTGGCGATCAGATCCGCGTACGACCCGGCCTCCTCGGCGGAGTCGTACTTGGTCCGCGGCCAGAAGAAGCCACGCAGCCCGTCCTTGTTGTTGCGCGGCACGATGTGCACGTGCAGGTGGGGCACGCTCTGGCTGACGCGGTTGTTCATGGCCACGAACGTGCCGGCGACCTGCAGCCCCTGCTCCACCGCCCTGGCCATGGCCTGCACCCGCTCGAAGAACGGCCCCACGTTGGTCAGGTCGGCGAGCGTCTCCACGTGGACCCTGGGCACCACCAGCACGTGCCCCTTGAAGACCGGCCGGGCGTCCAGGAACGAGACGGCCACCTCGTCGGAGTGGACCATGGTCGCCGGTCGATCACCCGCGATGATCTCGCAGAACAGGTCAGTGCTCACGCCTGACCTTATCCACAAAGGCCGTCCAACTGGTCATATTGGGCGCCGACCAGTCGGTGGGGGCGTGCAGGAACCGCTCGCCCACCCGCTCGCGCAGGCGCTGCGGCACCTCGGCCACCTTGGCACCCCTGCAGTGGTAGACCAGCCCGCCCCCGCGCTGCCCCATCGCCATCCACGGCAGCCACGGCGACACCCGGCACCACGAGAACACGCACGGCACGTCCGGCACGCCCGAGTCGAGGTCCTTGGCCGAGACGAAGAACTGGAACAGCTCCAGCGCCCGGTACGTGTCACTCGCCGAGTTCTCGGGATGGTCTGCGACCTTCAGCGGCGAAGGGTAGGCCAGCCGGATGTCCACGTTGTAGACGATCTGGTCGCCCAGGCGGGTCGTGGGCACCGGGTAGGCGCCGAGCCGCTGGTTGACCGGGTCGTTGAAGACGTGCTGCACCTCGACCGTGCGTTCGGTGAACGGGTTGTCCCAGGAGTCGAGCACTTCCCTGCTCTTGGGGTCGAGGTAGAGGGCGGCCTCCCTGGTCAGCAGCTGCCAGCCGCCGTCGGCCTCGACCGCCCTGGCCACGTTGAGCCCCTCGAACCCGAACAGGTGGTGCGGCCCGCCGTCGTCCTGCCAGCCGTACACGTCGCCGGTCCAATAGGAGATCGTCTCCGCACCGTCGGAGGACGCGCGCACCCGGATGAAATCCATGATCCCCACAGTACCCGCTGCTTCGTGACATGTTGTCACCATCTTCGGCGACGGTTCAGTCGCACTGGACGAGCGTCAGGGAAGACGTCAATGCACGGTGACGGAGAATACGGCCTCGCCCGACTGCTGCCTGCTCTCCTCGTTGGGCGGCGTCGTGGACTGGCCGCACCGCCAGCAGTTGCGCAGCCTGATCTCCGTCGTTCCGGGGCGCTTGCTGTTGAACACGAAGTAGGTGGTGCGGCCCGCCCCGACCCCCTCGCCCTTGCTCTCGTGCTCCTCGCTGATGAACGAGGCCACCTTCGGGTCCGGGACCGCCACCAGGTCCCAGTTGTCGCCCACCGACGGGTTGTCGGCGACGGCCAGCGAGAACCGCTGCCCGGGGCGCAGCTCGGCACGTACGGTCGAGCCCTTGGCACCCTTGACCACGGTGCCGAGGTCGCTCACCGCTGAGCCCCCGCCGCACCCCGCCACCAGCAGAGCCAGCATGGCGGCGGCGGCCGTTCGACGAATCATTCCGGCAGGCTATCGGCCCGCACCTGCGCGTCCTTATCTGGACCTGCGGCGATGGTCCCGCATCATGCTGCGCACGGCGAAGGCGGCCGCGGCGCCCCCGGCGGCCATCAGCAGCAGGGGCCGCTTGCCCGCCGACGCCTTCCCTTTGACGGACCCGGCCACGCCCGCCGCTCTTTCCTTGACGGACCCGGCCGCGTGGCTCGCACGGGCCTTCACGTCCGCCTTGGCGGCCAGCGCGCTGAGGGTGTCGCCCAGCTCTCGCCGGGTCTCCTCGATGTCCTTGCGTACGTCGCCCTTCTCCTGGTGGCGCGTCCCCGTGGACGTCGACGAGTGGCGCACCCCATGGAGCGGGGAGGACTCGTCATGGAGCGGCGATCTGTGTGGCGTGGGCACGGTCTCCTCCTCGGCTCGCTGGCTCTCGGCGACCTCGGCCCGCTCGTCGCGGATGGGGGGTTCGGGGATGAATGTCTCGTGCTCCGCACGGGCGTCCTCCGCGTGCTGGGCGTTCTCCGCCGCGCCCGGCCTGGTCGGAGGCACGTTGATGGACTCGCGCTCGGTCGGTGTGCCCACCATCGCCCGGCGGGCGCCTACGTTGCCCGCGTGTTGCTCGCTGTATCCGGGGTCGGTCTCGCTCATCGCCGTGCCCTCTCCTTGACCATGTCGATGTCGGCCTTGACGCTCGCGAGGGTCTCGTACGGGACGGGTGGGCCGACTCGTTTCACCTGGCTCCTACCGGTCAGGCCGAGCAGCCCGGCGACGATGAACAGCGCTCCCGCCACGATGGCGGCGGCCGCCCAGCCGGGGAGCGCCAGGGCGAGCAGCAGGATGACGGCGGTCACGAGCGCGGCACCACCGAAGAACGCGGCCGTCCCCGCCGCGCCGAACAGCCCCGCGCCGAACCCCGCGCGCTTGCCCTTTTCCGCCAGCTCCATCCTGGCCAGGCGGAACTCGTCCCTCACGAGCCTGGAGACCTGCTCGGAGAGGTCGTTGACCAGCTTGTGGGTGTCGTTCACGACGTTCGCCTCCTCCGCTGAGGAAGGCGACTACCCAGGCAAACGGTCTTCTATCACCGGCTATTACGCTTGGCGACCTTCAGCAGGAGCCCCAGAGCGGACACCACAGGGTCCTTCTCCACCTCGCACCAGCTGTCCGGCTGCTTCGGCTTGCTCCATGGAGACGGGAGCTCGCAGGAAGGAGCCTGTGGCTCGGGCCGCTCACACCACGATCCCGGAGGTTTCATACCAAATATTCTACAACTTCAGGTATGGCTTATATAAGTCTTCTCGCAGATGAGGTGAGTCAGCGCGGCCACCCTCCGATAGGGGTCGGTCCTGCCCGCCCGCTCCTCCGCCGCCAGCAACTCCTCGAGGTCGTCCGGGACAGGCTCGTCGTCGGGCACGGCGTCGCAGAACACGCGCACGCCGTACCACTCACGTACCTTCAGCCCGTGTACGGCGAGCCGCCGCGTGAGCTCGCCGAGCCGGTCGGCCCTGGCCTGGACGCCGAGCCTGTTGACGTAGTGGTCGCCCTCGAACGCCCGCAGCGCCTCCGGCCAGGCGCCCATGAGCCCGGGCCGCATGGCGAGGGCGTCGCCGTTGCGGACGAGGAGGGAGAGCATGCCTCCGGAGGTCAGGAGGCGGGCGAGATCGGCGAGGAGCGGGCCGGGGTCGTCGAAGTACATCAGCAAGCCGTGGCAGAGGACGACGTCGAAGCTGCCCGGCTCGAACAGCTCTCCCAGCCGCTCGGCCTCGGCCTGGACCGTGCGGACGGCCATGCCCGGCTGGATCCCGGCCTCCAGGAGGCGAAGGAGGTCGCGGGAGGCGTCGAGCGCGATGACGTGATGGCCCCTGGCGGCCATCCTGAGCGCCTGCGTGCCCTGGCCGGAGCCCACGTCGAGGACGTGGCAGGGGGACTTCGGGAGGTGCTCGGCGAGCTGGCGGGTGACGAGGTCCTGCCGGACGACGTCGCGCAGCGTGCCCAGCCGCGCGCGCCACTTGTCCTCCGCCCCCGAAAACCTCATGTCAGGATCCTAAGCGGGCCCGATCTTCCACCTGGCGGCGCGGGGGGGCATGCGGACCTGATCTTCCATCCACGGCGGTAAGCTCAAGAGGCCGCCGGGCCACCCCGGCGGACCCCTATGGTCAGTCGCGTTCAGCGGGCGGCCACAGGTAGCGGGGTCTTGCACCTACGATGATGACCATGAGCGAACTGCGCACCAAGGACGAGCACACCGAGGCGATCCAGAGGGATCGCAAGGTGGCAGTGGTGGTGAACACTCGCTCGCGCCGTGGCCGCCGCCACTACTTCGAGGTCATCGAGCAGATCCACAACCTCGGGTTCGAGCCGCTGGCCGAGCTGTCGGTCTACAACCCCAAGCGGCTGCGCGAACTGCTCGACACGGCCCTGGCCACCGACCCCGACCTGCTCATCGTGGGCGGCGGCGACGGCACCCTCTCCTCCGCCGTCCGCCACGTGGCCCACCGCGACGTGGCGCTCGGCGTGCTGCCGCTCGGCACCACCAACAACTTCGCCAGAAGCCTCGGCCTCCCGCTCGACCTGGCCGGGGCGATCAGGGTGTTCGCCACCGGCAAGGTGGCCGACATCGACCTCGGCATGGCCGACGACCGGCCGTTCGCCAACCTCGCCAGCTTCGGCGTCTCCGTCGAGGTGGCGGGCAAGGTCAAGCCGTGGCTCAAACGCATCGTGGGGCGTCCCGCCTACCCGCTGACCGCGCTGACCATCCTGCCCGGGCACACGCCGTTCCGCGCGTACATCACGGTGGAGGGGCAGCGCCACGAGCTCCTCACCCACCAGCTCAACATCGCCAACGGCCGCTTCCACGGCGGCTGGCAGGTGGCCAGGGACATCAGCATCGACAACGGCATGCTGGTCGCCTACCAGCTCGGCTCGGGCAAGAAGCTGCGGCTGCTCGGCGAGACCCTGATCAGGGCGACCACCGGGCGGTGGCGCAGCCTCGCCGGGGGACCGTTCGTGGTGGGGCGGGAGATGCTGCTGGAGACCGACCCGCCGATGGCGGCCGACGTGGACGGCGAGGTGCGGCTGCGCACCCCGATCCGGCTGCGCGTGGTCCCCAACGGCGTACGCGTCATGGTGCCCGCCTCCTTCGAGGACCGCTGACCTCACCTGCGACCGCCGCCGCACACGTGCCTGCCGCACCCGCGCCCGCTGACGTGGCGCTCCCAGCACGGCCGTGTGTCCCCCGTGGGCGCGTCGGCCCGATCGTGGGCCCTCCACTCGGGTCCGCGTCACCAGCCGCAAAGTAGCGCTGCGTAATCATCGCTACCCTGTGCGGTCACGAGGTTGGTTATGTCAGTGTCGAGTAACGGTCGTCTGTCGACACTCGCCGAGTCGATCATGGAACCACAGGTGGGTGCTGTCGATAACTCGTGTCGAAAATCAATGTCGGTGAACGGTCCGTGGAGTAGATTTCGACAGTGCTCTTCGGCTACGCGCGGATCAGTACCGCCGACCAAAACCCCGACCACCAGATCGACGCGCTGCTGCGCGCGGGCGTCGACCGCGATGCCATCCATCTGGACAAGGCCAGTGGCGCCAAGTCCTCCCGGCCCAGCCTCGACCTGGTTCTCAAGCTGCTGCGCGAGGGCGACACGCTGAAGGTCACCCGGCTGGACCGGCTGTCGCGCTCGGTCCTGCACTTGGTCACCCTCGGGGCGGACCTGCGCGAACGCGGGGTGGGACTGCATGTGATCGAGCAGGGCATCGACACTGCCACGATGGAGGGCCGCGCGATGTTCGGCATGCTGTCGGTCCTGGCCGAGCTGCAGCGCGAGCTGATCGTGGCCAACACTATGGACGGCCTGGCCTCCGCCCGTGCCCGCGGCCGGGTCGGTGGACGCCGGCCCAAGCTCACCGCCGACCAGGCCGCTCTCGCCCAGGAGCTGTACGACATGCGGGACAAGACCGTTCAGCAGATCGCGGACTTGTTCGGGGTGCCGCGCTCGACGGTGTACGGGCATCTGAAGGGCGACACCGTGCGCCGCCAGCCAAAGAAGGTCCCGGAGAGGGCGTAGGCGGGACACGGGGTCGGTCAGTCGGCCCGCTCGGGGTCGGGTCCTGGTAGGGGCCCGAGGTCGAACTGTTGGGAAGAAGCGGAATCGGGATGTAAGAAAGCCGTCCTTCGGACCACTTGCTCTATGAACGTTTGTCCCTGACCGAAGGAACCGGCTTGCCAAACCCACATGAGCGCTTCACCGCGCTCTACGACACCTACCAGGCGCGGGTGTACGGCTATGCAGCAAGTCGCGCCGGACATCAACTCGCGGAGGAAGTGGTCAGCGAGACCTTCCTGGTGGCTTGGCGGCGTCTGAACAGCATCCCCGCCCACGCGCAGTTGCCATGGCTCCTCCACGTTGCTCGCAACATCCTGCGCGACAACTTCCGGCAGGCTGCCCGGCGTGAATCTCTAGAAGCCGAACTGAGAACGTGGATGGAAGAGGCGGCCACCGACGTAGGCGAACACGCCACGGAGCGAGTCGCCGTACTCCGCGCCCTGGCCGGCTTGTCCGAAGCCGACAAAGAGATCCTGACCCTGACCACCTGGCATGGCTTATCCACCACGGAAGCGGCCGAGGTAGTCGGTTGCACCAAGGCGGCCTTCTTCGTCCGACTGCATCGAGCGCGTCGCCGACTGCAGTCGGCGATCGAAGTCACCAGTACCACCACATCCCGAAAGCCCGTGACCGTTCCAGGAAGGAAACTCCGATGAGCCGCAAGCCCGACGCGATGGACCTGCTTGCCATGGCCCGCCCGGCTTCACTGGATCGCGGATCACGCATCTCCGCTGACGACATGCTGTCGATGGCCACCGCCGAGGCACAAGGAGAACCCTCGCGCAGGCTATTGCGCCAGGGACGGAGCCGCTCGACGCCCGTCCCAGGCTCGCGGGCCCGGCCCCGCCTGTGGGCCTTGTGGGCGCCGCTGGCCACGGCGGCGATCGTGGCTCTGGTCTTCGCGCTGGTGACGAATCTGGCATCAGCCCCTGCCGTGCTCAAGCCGCCGAGAACCAACCAGGAACTGTTCGACTTGGCCGACAGGATCGAGAAGTTCCCCGCGGAAAGCGGCGCCTACTGGCGCGATGTGAGGATCGACGGCAACCACCTGTCCAGCGGCGGTTACACGCTTGTAGTGGTCGACCGCAGTGAGACCTGGGTGCCGCGCGACCCCGCCAATCTGGTGCTCAGGCAGTTGTGGCGGCAGGGCGCCGCCCGCCCGGCCACGACCGAGGACGAGCGCGACTGGCGGGCGGCGGGAGCTCCTGACCGGGTCAAGGGCCACTGCGAGAACAGTGGGCCGTGCGGTTCGATTCCGGTCGCCAATGAGCCGAAGGACTGCAGGTACACGTTGAAGGTCGATCCCACGGGAACTTATCCCGACACAACGGTCAGCGAGTTCACCATGGTGGATCTGGCGGCGATCCCCACCGATCCGGCCGAGCTCATGAAGCAGCTTCACGCCTACCACGAGATCTGGAACGGCCGCGGCTTCACGCAGCCTTTCGAGAAGTTCCTGCCGACTATCGCGAACCTCCTGGGCATGCCGCTCAGCCCTGCCCAGCGCGCCGCGATCATCCGCGTCCTGGCCGATCTGCCGGCCACCAAGGTCGTGGGCACTGTGACGGATCCGCTGGGCAGAAGGGGCATATCCGTGGATTTCGGCGGGGCCGGAGGCTCCCTGGTGTACTCCAACAAGCCGCGCAAGGAGTTGCCGGTCTACTACAGGCAGATCCTCGACCCGGGGACGGGGGAGACGCTCTCGCGCGTTTCCTATGCGGCCCGCACCGCTCTGGGGGCGACCAAGGGTGAGGTCATGAGCTACCAAGCCCGCGGCCCCGAGTCGGGCTGGACCGGGCCGCCGGCGTCTCCGCCGAAGGGGTGCAAGAAGGGGGAATGAATGTGTGCCGACCCCGGCGGCGATGAGCGCGCGGCCGGGGTCCGCGCGGTAGACGACTCAGCTGACAGGCGCGTTCATGTCGTTCTGGATCTCTGTAGGGACGACAACGGCGCTCACGCGGCCTTGGCCTCCTGCATGGATCAGCGGGCCTGCTGGACTTCCAGGCCCGAGACTGGCCCGAGGTCGAGCTGTTTGCTCATGTCGAGCTCGAACGGACCGACGCGCGCCCGCGATGCGACGTCGCCACCCGGGGTGCCCGGGGCGGGCCCGGGTCAGGAGTCGGCGAGCGACCGGTAGGCCGGGGTGAGCGTCCTGGCCAGGTCGGCGGGTGGCGGGAAGACGCGCAGGAGCAGGTCGGGGGCGCCCGTCGTGGGGCGGCGTTCTGGCCGGTGCGCGGTGGCGCCGGGGGCGTAGAAGTCGGCCAGCCGGTCGGCGAACGGCACGTCCTCCACCTCCAGCCTGGGCACGTCCTCCGCCAGCGAGCCGAGCAGCTGCTCCCGGGTGCGGCCGCGCCAGGCCAGCACCAGGAACGGGTCGTCGTCGAACGACTCGGCCAGCAGATAGAGCACCGCCGACAGGTGCTTGCACGGGAAGCCCCAGTCGGGGCACGAGCAGTCCATGTCGAGATCGCGCGGGAACAGGTCGATCCCCAGCGCCGCGAACAGCTCCTCGATCTCCGTCGGCATCTCTCCCGCCAGCAGCTTGGCCCGGTAGACGGCCTGCTCGGCGATCGACTCCTCGATGGCGGCCCAGCGCCGCTCGCCGTACGCCTCGATCCTGATCACGACCTCGTACGGCTTGCGCCGCGACCCCTGGACGGCCGCCCGGACCTCCCCGGGAGACAGGTCGACCGACAGGACCTGGCCCTGGCGGGCGTAGGCGCGCCCGCGGGTGAGGCGGCCCTTGTCGCAGATCCGCTCCAGGATGTCGATGAAACGCCTGGACCACCAGGTGGACCCGATGGTGCCCCGCCGCGTGCGGGCCTTGAGTCCGCCCTCCACCTTGATCGGCTTGGCGGCGTGGAACCAGGTTCGCCTGTCGTCCGGCATCGTCAGCCCACCCCTTCCGCCGTGAGCCTGAACACCTCACGCAGCTCGTCGGTCGACAGGTCCGTCAGCCAGTCCTCTCCGGTGCCCACCACCCGCTCGGCCAGGGCCTTCTTGCGCTCGATCATCTGGTCGACGCGCTCTTCGAGGGTGCCCGCGCAGATGAGCTTGCGCACCTGCACGTTCTTGCGCTGCCCGATGCGGAACGCCCGGTCGGTGGCCTGGTCCTCGACGGCCGGGTTCCACCAGCGGTCCACGTGGATGACGTGGTTGGCGGCCGTCAGATTGAGCCCCACCCCGGCCGCCCTGAGCGACAGCACGAACAACATCGGCTCGTCGTCGTGCTGGAACCGGTCGACCAGGCGGTCGCGCGTCTTCTTGGGCAGGCCGCCGTGCAGCCAGAGCACGGTGGTGTCGAGCCGCTGGGCGAGGTACGGCTGGAGCATGCTCCCGAATTCGGCATATTGCGTGAAAAGTAGGGCCTTTTCACCTTCTGCCAGGATTTCTTCGGACAATTGCTCCAGGCGGATGAGCTTGCCGGACCGGCCCGACAGCCGGGAGCCGTCCTTGAGCAGGTGGGCCGGGTGGTTGCAGACCTGCTTGAGCTTGGCCATGGCCGCCAGCACCAGCCCGCGCCGCTCGATGCCCTCGCTTCCTTCGATCTTGGCCAGCATGTCGTCAACGACGGCCTGGTAGAGCGTGGCCTGCTCCGTGGTGAGCGGGCACCACTCCTTGACCTCCAGCTTCTCCGGCAAATCAGAAATAATCGATTTGTCGGTTTTGACGCGCCGGAGGATGAACGGGCCGGTCGCCCGCTTGAGCGCCTGAGCGGCCTGCTCGTCCTGGCGGGCCTCGATCGGCTCCTGGAAGCGGGTCCTGAACCGGGAACGCGGCCCCAGCAGCCCCGGGTTGGCGAACTCCATGATCGACCAGAGCTCGGCCAGATGGTTCTCGACCGGGGTGCCCGTCAGGGCGAGCCTCGTGCCGGTGGGGATGGACCGTACGGCCTGGGCCTGCAGTGTGCCGCTGTTCTTGATCGCCTGGGCCTCGTCGCACACGACCCTGCGCCACTCGTGCTGTTTGAGCGACTCCAGGTCGCGGTGGGCGGTGCCGTACGTGGTGATCACGAGATCGGCGTGCGGGATCAGGGCGGCGTCGCGCCCGCTGCCGTGGTGCACGTAGACGCGCAGGTCAGGGGCGAACCTGGCGGCCTCACGCTGCCAGTTGCCGACGAGGGACATGGGACAGACGAGGAGTGTGGGCGTGTCGGCCCGCTCGTGGACGAGCAGGGCCAGCGTGGTGACGGTCTTGCCCAGCCCCATGTCATCGGCCAGCACCCCGCCGAGGCCCAGCTCCGACAGGAAGCTCAGCCAGGCCAGGCCGCGCTCCTGGTAGGGCCTGAGCGTGGCGTCCAGCCCGGCCGGGGTCCTGACCGGCACGAGCCGCCGCTCGGCCTGGCCGGACAGCAGGTCGCCGAGCACGCCGTCGGCGTCCACCTCCACCAGCGGCAGCTCGTCGTCGCCCCAGAGGTCGGCGCCGACGATGTGGCGCAGCATGTCGGAGGCGGTCGCCTCGCCCGTACGGGAGCCCGCCACGGCCCTGAGCGCGGCCTTGAGCTGCCGGTCGTCCAGCTCCACCCACTGGCCGCGCACCCTGACCAGCGGCACCTTCAGCCGGGCCAGCTCGGCCAGCTCCGCCTCGCTGATCGTCTCGCCGCCCACCGCCAGCTCGACGCGGAAGTCGACCAGCTCCCGCATCCCGAACCCCTGGCCGGTGGCCGCCGTCTGCGCCTTGGTCCTGGTGGTCAGTTTCAGCCCCAGCTTCGTACGCCCGGCCCAGCGCGGCAGCTGCACGCCGAACCCGGCCGCCTGCAGCAGGGGCGCCGCCTGCCTCAGGAACCCGAACGCGCCCGCCGTGTCCAGCGCCAGCTCGCTCGGCCTGGGCCCGCGCAGGGCGTGGTCCAGCTCGGGATAGAGCCTGACGGCCCGGCCCAGCCCGGCGAGCAGCTCCCTCTCGGGCCTGCCCGGCAGCCCCGTCACCTGCCCGCCGCTCCAGACGCGGGTGGCGGGGACGTACAGGCTGGGGTCGTCGGCGGCCTGCAACGCCAGCTCGACCCGCCAGTCGTCGGTGTCGGCGGGCTCCAGCAGGCGGAAGCACACCCTGGTCGCGCCCTCGGCCGACCCGACCGAGTCGCGCCACTTCTCCAGCTCCCGGCGAAGGTCCGGGACATCGGGACATTCCGGCGTGTCGCCGGTCAGGGCGGCCAGCCAGCGCTCGTGGAGCGTCCTGGGCCTGACGACCAGGGGCTCGGTGAGCGCCTCCCGGACGAGCGCGTCGGTGAACGCTTCGAGGGACTCGCGGAGGACGTCCGCGGACGGCCGCTCGGTGCTGGAGGTTCGGCACGCGGGCGGCATGGCCAGCGCCAGCTCCCGGAAATACCCGGCATCGACCCCGGTCACCACGGGCCGCCACACGGCCCGCGCGCCGTCCCGCGGGATCGACCACATGGCCATGGACTCGTCCAGCTCGGGCTCGGGCTCGGGCTCGGGCTCGGGCTCGGGCTCGGGCTCGGGCTCGAGGCCGGGGTCGGGGTCGGGGCCGGTGGCGGGCTTGGGGGCGGTCGCGTCGGGGATGAGCTGCGGGATGACGCGGCCCCGGCGTACCAGGTCGCGGGCGAAGGCGGCGACGGCGGCCCAGTGACGCATGGTCGCGGTGCCGGTCTGCTCGGCCAGCACGTGCAGCGCCTGCGCGGCCGGCGGCACGACGGCGGGAACCTGCCAGAGGCGCAGCCGCGGGCGCGCCACTTCGGCCAGCCGCCCGGTCTCCGGCGAGGGCAGCGGCCCCTTGGCCGAGCCGGGCAGGAGCAGCTCCAGCGTCCGTGACGGCGGCTCGTCGAGGCCCAGCTCGGCGGCGATGCCGGCCGCCGGGACGGCGAACGGATGGGGGGCGCCACCTGGGCGCTGCACGCCGTCGCCGCCACTCTGGCGCGGCCGGCCGTCGCCGCGGGTTTGGGTGGGCAGCCGAGCCGCCGAGGGCGCATCGCCGGTCCGGGCGTGCCGCCGCCGGGTCGCAGAGGGCGCGGCGTCGGCGGTCTCCGCCCAGAAGGCGAGCCCGTCGGCCGACCAGACCCCGTGTACCAGCACCCCGGCAGGTTACCGGAGATCCGCAGAAGGCCTTGGCCTTCACTGCAGGCCGGGGGGTGAATGCGATCCCCTTTGGGGCTGACCCGCCGTAGGCGGGGCAGCCCGGAGCGCGGAGTGCGGACCCGGAACCTCAGACTGGTCGGCGCTGCTGTTCGATGTACTGGCTGATGATCGATAGTGGGGCTCCGCCGCAGGAGGCGGCGAAGTAGCTGGGTGGCCAGAAGTGGCCGTGACGTTCCTGCGGTATTTAGTGACGAAGACCAGATGGACGTGCATCGCTGAAACTACGTGTCTGCCACGTCGGTATTCCGTCTCCTGACTCAGAGATCGGACGATAATGTGTTCGAGTCGCTGTGAGCGGAGGGACCGCTGGGGGAGGTGTTTCGCACGTGTTGGCTGGGCGCAGGTACCGGTTAGAGCTCGACTTCGGCCAGGTTCTGATCGCCGAGAAGGTGGCAGGGATCTGCCGCAGCGTGTGGAACACAGCACTGGAACAGCGCCGGGAGTACCGGCGGCGCGGCGCGTATATCGGCTACGCGCAACAGTGCGCCCAGCTGGCCGAGGCCAAGGCGGACTTTCCCTGGCTGGCCGAGGCGCCCGCCCAGGTCCTGCAGCAGATTCTCAAGGACCTGGACCAGGCGTGCCGCCGCCACGGCACCTGGAAGATCCGCTGGAAGAGCCGGGCGCGGTGGAAGCCGTCGTTCCGCTTCCCCACTCCCGCGCACACCCCGGTGGAGAAGCTGGGCCGTAAGTGGGGGCGGGTGTTCTTGCCCAAGTTCGGCTGGGCCAAGTTCCGCCTGTCCCGCCCCTTGGGTGGGCGGGTCAAGTCTGCCACCGTCTGTTTCGACGGACGGCACTGGTTCGTCAGCTTCCTCATCGACGACGGACTGCCCGGAGCTGCCGAGCACCTACTGCCCGGCACCGAGGCCGGGGTGGACCGGGGCGTGGTCACCGCCGCGACCACCTCGGAGGGGGAGTTCTTCGACCGCGCGCATGTGACCGAGCACACCGTCTCCACCCACACCCCACCCGGCGAGGGCGAGCCTGGTGGCGCGTTCCTTTCCGCCAAGGAGGCCGAGCGCTACCTGCGGCTCCAGCGCCGTCTGGTCCGCACGCAGCGGGGGTCGAAGCGGCGTAAGAAGGTGGTGGCCGCGCTGGGGGCACTGATGGGGCGCCTCCGCACGCGCCGGGCGGACTTCAACACCCAGACAGCCCACCGCCTGACCCGCGACCACGCCACCGTGGTCGTGGAAGATCTCCAGGTCACGAACATGACCGCCTCCGCCAAGGGCACCCTGGAACGCCCGGGCAAAAACGTCGCGCAAAAGAGCGGCCTCAACCAGGCGATCCTCAACAAGGGTTGGTACGGGCTGGAGAGGGCGCTGATCTCCAAGGCGCGCTACACCGGCAGCGTCATCGTCAAGGTCAACCCCGCGTACACGTCCCAGAGGTGCTCGGCGTGCACGGCGGTGGACCCGAAGTCCCGCGAGAGTCAAGCGGTCTTCAGGTGCACCACGTGCGGTCATGTCGAGCACGCCGACGTCAACGCCGCAAAGAACATCAAAAACCGCAAGGCGGCCGGGCTGGTCGTCTCAGGGCGTGGAGACCTCCAGGCACCGGCCGGGTCCGTGAAGCGTCAAGCACCCCGTTCCATAGCTCGCGGTACGCACTGCGCACCGCGAGCTGCCGCGTAAGCGGCACGGG
The DNA here is from genome assembly GCF_040137845.1 of Nonomuraea sp. B19D2. Classification (NCBI taxonomy): domain Bacteria; kingdom Bacillati; phylum Actinomycetota; class Actinomycetes; order Streptosporangiales; family Streptosporangiaceae; genus Nonomuraea; species Nonomuraea sp. B19D2. The sequence continues at coordinate 79,488 of NZ_JBEFAK010000032.1, forward strand.
AATCCCCGCCCTCCTTCAGGGCGGGGAGCAGGTCAATTCTTGGGCGGGACAACCTGGACGATGGCGCCCAGGTTGCCCGGCAGCGGGCTCACCAGCTTGAACTGCACGCCCAGTGCCTTGCCCTCGTCACCGGGGTTGCCGGTGCCGAGCTTCGAGCCGGCGACCTCCTGGCCGTACAGCTCCGTGGCGGGGGTGCCGTCCGGGTGCACCACGCGGGTGGTGTACGCCTGGTCGCCCTTGGACGGCACGACCACCGAGGCGTCGAAGTCACGGTAGTAGAGACCGTTGTTGATGACTTCGAGGCCCGGGTACCAGGTCTTGGCGTCGGTGAAGGCCGGGACGCCCTTCTGCGCGGGCAGGTCCGTGCAGTACTCGCTGTACGGCTCGTCCGCCGCCTCCAGGCACTCCTTGAACGGGTACGTCTTGCCGAACCCGAACGCGGCGTTGGACGACTGGACGCGCCCCTGGAGGTTCTTCTGCAGCGTCGGGTCCTTCTCGGCCGCGGTCCCGGTGCGGCGCAGCGGGTCGAAGTGGGAGTCCACGACCAGCAGGCTGCCCTTCGGACCGAGGCTCGGCGGCAGCCGCAGGGTGCTGCCGATGTTGTTGTTGATGAACGTCGAGTCGCGGTACCAGACCAGCAGGCCCGGCGCGTTGTACTTCAGCTTCTGCACCTTCCACGCCCCGTCGCGGGAGTAGTCGGTGTCGTAGGCGTACTGCAGACCCTTGTCGAAGCCGTCGAAGTTACGCCATTCGGCCAGGTAGAACCGGGAGATCTCGCGCTCGCCGTTGTTGCGGGTCCAGCCCTGGCCGCTGGTGTTGGTGAACGTGCCGCCGGTGGCCTTCCAGCCGTTGTCGCCGCCCTCGACGTCGTCGCTCCACACGGCGGTGCCGCCGTTGGTGAGCTGGAGGTCGTCGACGTGCCAGCCGCGCTCCTGGAAGGCGGCGTCGGTGTTGTACGTCAGCCGCAGCTTGACCGTCTGCCCGGCGAACGGCGTCAGGTTGACGTAGTCGTGCCGCCAGCCGCCGCTGTCACCGGTGAGGCCGTACTTCTTGTTGCCGAAGGTCTTGAGGTTCTTGTTCGGGTCCGGGTAGTCGTCAGGCGTGCTGACTTCGTTGCCGGCCTCGGCGAAGACCTTCTGCTGGGCCCAGGTCTGGCCGCCGTCGGTCGAGACCTCGACGAAGCCGTAGTCCCAGTCCTGCTCGATCACGTAGTTGTTCCACATCCACAACTTGAGATCGGTCCCGGCGGGGACGGCCAGGTCGCGGGTCAGCGCGAGGTTGGCCCAGTCCTGGTCCAGGCCGCTCCACCAGGCGTTCGAGCCGCTGTGGAGGTCGATCATCTTCAGCGGCGTGGAGGCCAGGTTCACCCGGACGCCGTCCTCGGTGAACTTGGGCGTACGCGAGGACTGGCCGACCGTGACGAGCTTGGCGGCGTCGCCGGGGTTGAACGTCTTCGGGTTGGCCCAGCCGAGCACCCACTTGTCCCACAGGCCCATGTGGGCCGGCATCGACTGGAAGATCGGGCCGGAGTGGGAGCCGCTGGACATGAGGTCCCAGAAGTCCACGGCGGAGCTGGCCTGGCCCGAGGTGTCGTACAGGTCGGGCAGGCCCAGGTCGTGGCCGTACTCGTGGGCGAAGACGCCGACGCCCGAGTCCTCGGGCTGCACGATGTAGTTGGAGATCTTCTTGTCGCTGCCGGGGACCTGGTAGCCGCCGGCGACCGCGCTGGAGTGGGCCCAGATCGCGTACGTGCCCTCGGCGCCGCCGCCGGAGGACTTGTCCTTGCCGGCGTGGACCAGCACCAGGTGGTCGATCACGCCGTCGGGCTCGGTGAAGTTGCCGTCGCCGTCGGCGTCGGAGGTGTCCTCGAGGTCGTAGTCGGCCCAGGGGAAGTCCGGCTGGGCCTTGGCCAGGCTGTCGACCACGTCGATGGGCAGCTGCTGGGCGCCCAGCTGGTTGTCGGGGTGGCCGGACATGTCCTGCGGGGCGCCGCCGCACTTCGCCGCGCCGTACCAGGCCTCGGAGTGCGGGACCTTGATCCAGCCGACCGCCGAGCCGGTGACGGAGTAGGCGCCCTTGGACATCTCCTCGTACATCTTCTTCATCGTGTAGCCGGAGATGTCGATGCCCGGCTTGCCGTCGCGCGGGTCCTTCAGGTCGGGGCGGACGCGCTCGGTGATGCCCTTGTCGGTGTAGAGCATCTTGTTGAAGTGCTCGGTGCTGAAGTCCTTGACCCAGAAGGAGTTGTTGTCCTTGTGCGGCAACGTGGCCGGGTCCGGGATGTTGTTGTGCAGGGGGCCGTTCTGGCGTGTCCCGGCCGGCTCCACCACGCAGTCGTCGGGCTGGCTGTCGATGGTGCGCAGCCGGTTGAAGCCCGAGAAGTCGTCGTTGGCCTGCTCGTTGAACTCGACGAGGATCGTGAGCAGCTTGGCTGTACGGGTCTGCTGGGAGTTCTTGAAAATCCATTCAGCGGGGTTGCGGCCGGTCCTGACGGCCTCGTTCTCGCGCGCGGCGAGAATGCGACCGGCTGCCGGGTTTCCGCTGGTGAACTTCCTGTCGAACTTCTGCGCCGGAGTGAGCGAGCGCTGCTTGGCGTCGTTCACCGTGGGCTCCTGCGGTTCCTTCTCGACCGCGGGCGGAGCGTAATTGATGTAGTAGTCCGCGGCCGTGGGCTCGTAGTTCGCGGCAGACGCGGCTTGAGCGGTGGGCGCGGACAGGGCGGCGCCGAGAAGGGCGACCGCCGGGAAAGCTGCTAATAAGCGCTTCGTGCTGGGCACCAGTTACCCTCTCTGCCCGGGGTATCCGGGCGCATGGCCATAGGGTGTGCAATGCCGGACGCTAGAGGGTAAGTCAACGAAACGTAAAGTACGTTGTTGAAACGTGATCAAAGGGGGACATTTAGTGCATCACTGGCACGGGACCTAAAACAGTATTAGGCCAGCCGTGATCCCGCCCGCGACCGCGCCCCCGTAGCAGATCGCCGCTATGACGAGGTCGAACCTGGCGATGCCGAGCAGCTCCTCGCTGGTGAACCTGATCCGGTGCGCGGCGTGGAAGAGGCACAGCACGACGACCGCCAGCAGCGCGAGCCGGACCAGCACGTTGTCCACCAGCGCGCGCAGGTGCCCGGCGGCCGGCCAGTCCACCACGCCGAGCGGCATGAGCACCCCGAAGAGCAGCACGAGCACCGGCAGCAGCAGCGCCGCCACCACTCCCCCGCCGCTGAAGAGCAGCCACAGGTACGGCTCCAGGGTGCGTCTCATGGCGACCTCAGGATGAAGTAGGCGATCAGCACGGAGATCGCCACCCAGGCCGAGTGGTTGCCGCCCTGGATCATCCAGGCGGGCACCCGCCAGCCGTCCAGGCGGACGACGGTGGCCTTGGGGGCGAGGTTGAGGAACGTGATCGTGTGGAAGGCGGTCGCGGCCAGGGCGAGCACGTTGATCACGATCATCCACGGCCGCGCGGCCAGCACGGCGAACTCCTGGAGGCTCCCGGTCAGCACGGCGTCGGCGAACATCAGCAGGAAGACGATCGACCAGGCCACGAAGACGCTGGTGAGCTCGCGCAGCACGAAGAAGGTGTAGTGGCGGGTGCGGGTGAACCACAGGTTGTCGCGCCGCGGCCGGTAGGCGGTCGTCATCGTCTGCTCCACGGCAGGACGGAGCGCAGGGCGGCGGTCAGCTTGTAGCGCTGGATGGCCTCGGCCGGGTCCACGTGCTTGGGGCAGACCCGCGTGCACTCGCCGACGAACGTGCACCCCCAGACGGCGTCCTCCAGGTTCAGCACGTCGAACCGGTCTCCCATGTCACGCGAGTCCAGGTTGTAGCGCTGGGCGAGCGCGATGGAGGCCGGGCCGAGGAAGTCGGGGTCGAGCACGTAGACCGGGCAGGCCGAGTAGCAGAGCAGGCAGTTGATGCACATGCTGTACTGCTTGTACGCGTCCAACTGCTCGGGCGTCTGGGCGTACTCGGTGGTCAGCGGCAGCTCCTCGCCCTCTCTGATCAGCCAGGGCCGCACGGACGACAGCTTGGCGAGGAAGTCGTCGATGTCCACGACCAGGTCCCTGATCACGGGGAAGCCCTTCAGCGGCTCGATCCTGATCGGGCCCTCGCCGTACTCGGTGAGGAAGGTGCCACAGGTCAGCCTGGGCTCGCCGTTGACGGTCATGCCGCAGGAGCCGCACACGCCCATCCGGCACGACCAGCGGTACGACAGGCTGCCGTCGAGCTGGTCCTTGATGTAGTTGAGCCCGTCGAGCACCGCCCAGTCGGCCATGAGCGGCACGTCGTACCACTGGAACACCGGCTCGTCGTCCTCGCCGGGCCGGTACCGGGCGACCTCCATCCTGATCGTCCGCGTCGCCGTCTCCTTGATCTCAGGCGTGCTCATTTCTTCCCTCACCTCCTCATTCGCTCCGCGGGTGGCTTGCTTCGCGGCGCCCCCCACTCCGCTCACTGCGTCGGGTTCAGTCACGGCCATAGACCCTTTCTCCCGGGGGCCAGCGGGTGATCGTCACGGGGAGCAGTCCGACGGACGGGGTGCCGTCGGGCGCGCGGTGCACCAGCGAGTGCGCGAGGTAGGCGTCGTCGTCCCTGGCGGTGAAGTCGGTGCGCTGGTGCGCGCCGCGCGACTCCTGCCTGTTCAGCGCGCAGGCCACGATCGTCTGCGCGACCTCCAGCATCGTGTGCAGCTCCTGCAGGTTGATCAGCTCGGTGTTGAACGCGGTGCTCGTGTCGTCGACGCGCGCCTCCTCGGCGCGTTCGCGCAGCTCCGCGAGCGTGTCGACGGCTTTGGTGAGCACGTCGCCCGTGCGGTAGATGCCGGCCGCCCCTTCGAGCGTGTGCTGCATCTCCTCGCGCAGGTCGGCGATCCGCTCACCGGTCCTGCTGCCCTCCCGGGCGCGTTCCAAGCGCCGCCGCTCGTCGGCCCCCTGAGTCCGTACGGCCGCCGCCTCGCCGTCCCGGTGGGACCTCGCGAACCCGGCGGCCGCGATGCCCGCCCGGCGGCCGAAGACCAGGCACTCCGGCAGCGAGTTGGAGCCGAGCCGGTTGGCGCCGTTGATGCTCACGCAGGCGGTCTCCCCCGCCGCGAACAGCCCGGCGATGGGGGTCGCGCCGTCGATGTCGGTGTGGACGCCGCCCATCATGTAGTGCACCACCGGGCGCACCGGGATGAGGTCGGTGGCCGGGTCGAGGTTCTGGTAGCTCCGGCACAGCTCGCGCACGAACGGGATGCGGGCGTCGATCTTGTCCTCGCCCAGGTGGCGCAGGTCGAGGTAGACGACCGGCCCGTACGGCGTGTCCACCGTGCGCCCCATCTGCTGCTCGTGCACGAACGCCTGGGAGAGCCGGTCGCGCGGGCCCAGCTCCATGCTGCGCAGCTTGGGCGTGGGCGTGGGCTTGCCGAGGTCGTAGTCCTGCAGGTAGCGGTAGCCGTCCTTGTTGATCAGCCAGCCGCCCTCCGACCTGGCCGCCTCGGTGATGAGGATGCCGGTGAACGGCAGGCCGGTCGGGTGGTACTGGACGAACTCCATGTCCTTCAGCGGCGCCCCCGCCCGGTAGGCCAGGGCCATGCCGTCGCCGGTCTTGATGGCGGCGTTCGTGGTGAAGGGGAAGACGCGGCCGCAGCCGCCGGTGGCCAGGATGACGGTCCTGGCGGCGATGGTCTCGATGCGGCCGGTCCTGATCTCGACGGCCACGACGCCGTGGACGCGGCCGTCGTCGACGACGAGCTTGGTGACGTACCACTCGTCGTACCTGATGACGTCCTGATATTTCAGAGATGTCTGGAACAAGGTGTGCAAGAGATGGAAGCCCGTCTTGTCGGCGGCGTACCAGGTGCGCATCTTCTTCATGCCGCCGAACGGGCGCACCGCGACGCGGCCGTCGCTCTCCCGGCTCCACGGGCAGCCCCAGTGCTCGAGCTGGATCAGCTCCTTGGGCGCCTCGGCCACGAACGCCTCGACCGCGTCCTGGTCGCAGAGCCAGTCGCCGCCGGAGATCGTGTCGTAGCAGTGCTCGTCGAGCGTGTCGCCGAGGCCGATCACCCCAGCGGCGCCGCCTTCGGCGGAGACCGTGTGGCTGCGCATCGGGTAGACCTTCGAGACGACCGCCACCTTGAGCTCCGGGCCACCGGACTTGACAGCCTCGGCGACCGCGATGGCCGCCCGCAGGCCCGCTCCGCCGCCTCCGACGATGAGCACGTCGATCATTTACGTCACTTCCCGTGGTCGGGTTGTATCGGGTCCTTCACCCGCTTGCCGTCGTGGCGGATGGCGGACAGGTGGATGCTGCCGTCGTGGTACTCGTGCCGGATCCGCCGGCAGCCGCAGTCGAAGAGCTGGTCACGGATCACCAGGCCGTAGCCGTCGTCGTCGACGAGGCGCTCACCGCCGGACTTCTTCCCGCAGGGGGCCGCCTCGGGGGTGAAGGGGATTTTCGTGCCTGTCATCGCCGATCTCCCTAGATAGGCGAATTTCATGATCAGTCGAGGTCTTCCTCGGCGCTCTTGCCCGGCTCGACCTCAGGGGCCTCCTCCCGCTCCACGACGGATGGCCGCTTGGCCTGCTCACGGGGATAGTGCAGGTCGAAGGCGGGCCGCTCGGAGCGGATCGGGGGCATGCTGACGAAGTTGTGGCGCGGCGGCGGGCACGAGGTGGCCCATTCGAGGGAGTTGCAGTAGCCCCACGGGTCGTCGAGTGTGACCTTGGGCGCGTGCCTGGCCGTCTTCCAGACGTTGTAGAGGAACGGCAGCGTCGAGGCGCCGAGGAGGAACGCCCCGACGGAGGAGATCTCGTTGAGCGCCGTGAATCCGTCGTGCACGCCGTAGTCGGCGTACCGCCTGGGCATGCCCAGCTGGCCGAGCCAGTGCTGCACCAGGAACGTGGTGTGGAAGCCGATGAACAGCGTCCAGAAGTGCACCTTGCCGAGGCGGTCGTCGAGCATCTTGCCGGTCATCTTCGGCCACCAGAAGTAGAAGCCGGAGAACATGGCGAACACGACCGTGCCGAAGACGACGTAGTGGAAGTGGGCGACCACGAAGTACGTGTCGCTGATGTGGAAGTCGAGCGGCGGCGAGGCCAGGATGACCCCGGTGAGCCCGCCGAGCAGGAACGTCACCAGGAACCCGACCGCGAAGAGCATCGGCGTCTGGAAGCTCAGATGGCCCCGCCACATCGTGCCGATCCAGTTGAAGAACTTCACCCCGGTCGGCACCGCGATGAGGAACGTCATGAACGAGAAGAACGGCAGCAGCACCTGGCCCGTCGCGAACATGTGGTGCGCCCACACGGTCATCGACAGCCCGGCGATGGCGATGGTCGCGCCGACCAGCCCCAGGTAGCCGAAGAGCGGCTTGCGGCTGAACACCGGGACCACCTCGGAGATGATCCCGAAGAACGGCAGCGCGATGATGTAGACCTCGGGATGCCCGAAGAACCAGAACAGGTGCTGCCAGAGCAGCGGGCCTCCGTTGGCCGAGTCGAAGACCTGGGTGCCGAGCTTGCGGTCCGACTCCAGCACGAGCAGCGCCGCCGCGAGCACGGGGAACGCCATCAGCACGAGCATGCTGGTCAGCAGCACGTTCCAGGTGAACAGCGGCATCCTGAACATCGTCATGCCGGGCGCCCGCATGCCGATGATCGTGGTGATGAAGTTGACCGCGCCGAGGATCGTGCCCAGACCCGACAGCGCCAGGCCCATGATCCACAGGTCGCCGCCGATCTGCGGCGAGTACATCGCCGTCGACAGCGGCGTGTAGGCGAACCAGCCGAAGTCGGCCGCCCCGCCCGGCGTGAAGAACCCCGCCACCACCATCAGCCCGCCGAACAGGAACAGCCAGTACGCCACCGCGTTCAGCCGCGGGAAGGCGACGTCCGGCGCGCCGATCTGCAGCGGCATGACCACGTTGGCGAACCCGGCGAACAGCGGGGTGGCGAACAGCAGCAGCATCACCGTGCCGTGGATGGTGAAGAGCTGGTTGTACTGCTGCTGAGTGACCAGCTGCATGCCGGGGGCGACGAGCTCGGCCCTGATGAGCATGGCCATGACGCCCGCCACGAGGAAGAACCCGAACGAGGTGATCAGGTAGAGGTACCCGATGACCTTGTGGTCGGTCGTCGACATCCAGGAGGCGATGACGGTCCCGGTGCGGCGGCGCCTGACCCGCTCGAACGAGGTCTCGCGAACAGTCGTCACGGCTGCTCCCTCCTGCGCGGAGTGCTACCTGCGACGGACCGCCGGATGCGGCCCGGACTGCCCCGATCTACCCATTCCACGCCAACCAGCGCCGCTCGGGAAGGCGTTCTTTAACATTTCGACCGGAAGCTTTGACGTGCCTTCGCAACATGCGGCTCACGGCTGGCGTCCCATATCGCGGATATTTACCGGCTCACCGGGTGGCGTCTTCTATCCTTTCGTAGCCGGACCGACTTCGGAGGAGAGAGATTCGTGACTGCTCAGGCTGACTACTCCGCCCTCGTCCAGCGAGGGCTCTCGCTCGACCTCACCAGGGGCAAGCCGTCGCCGCGTCAGCTCGATCTCTCCGACGACCTGCTCAAACTGCCCACGTCATACCGGGCGGCGGACGGCACCGACGGCCGCAACTACGGCAACCTGCAGGGCCTGGCCGAGCTGCGCGAGCTGTTCGCGCCGCTGGTGCAGGTGCCCGCGGGCCAGCTCGTCGTCGGGGGGAACTCCAGCCTGGCCCTGATGCACGACACGATCGTGCACGCGCTGCTCACCCCGGTGCCGGGCGCCGCGCGGCGGTGGGTGGAGGAGCCGCAGGTCACGTTCCTGTGCCCCGTGCCTGGATATGACCGGCACTTCACGATCACCGAGCGGTTCGGGATCAAGATGGTGCCCGTCCCCATGGACGCCGACGGCCCCGACATGGACGTGGTCGAGGGCCTGGTGGCCGCCGACGCGAGCGTCAAGGGCATGTGGTGCGTGCCGAAGTACAGCAACCCGTCCGGCGCCACCTACAGCGACGAGACGGTGCGCAGGCTGGCCACCATGCCGACCGCCGCCCCCGATTTCCGGATTTTCTGGGACAACGCCTACGCGGTGCACCACCTCACCGACACCCCGGACGAGCTGGCGGACCTCCTGACGCTGGCCGCCGAGCATGGCAACGCCGACCGCGTGTTCGTCTACGCCTCCACCTCCAAGGTGACGCTGGCAGGCTCCGGCGTGTCGTTCTTCGGCTCCTCGCCGGCGAACGTCGAGTGGTTCCTGCACAACACCGCCAAGCAGTCCATCGGCCCGGACAAGCTCAACCAGCTCCGCCACGTGGAGTTCCTGCGCGACCCGGCGGGCGTTACCGCGCACATGAAGCGGCACGCCGAGCTCATCGGGCCGAAGTTCGAGCTGGTCGACAAGGTGCTGACCGAGCGGCTCGGCGACCTCGGCACCTGGACGAGCCCCAGGGGCGGCTACTTCATCAGCCTGGAGGTGCCGCACGCCGCCGAGGTGGTGGCCAAGGCGAAGGCCGCGGGCATCGCGCTGACGCCCGCGGGCGCGACGCACCCGTACGGCAAGGACCCCGGCAACCGCACGATCAGGCTCGCCCCCACCTTCCCCGGGCTGGACGAGCTGGAGCAGGCCATCGAGGGCCTGGCCGTCTGCGTCCGTCTGGTGGCGGAGGAGCTGGGCTGATCAGCGGCCGTTGCCCCGGAAGCCGAAGATGTACTCGCGCGTCTCGCTCGGATGGAACGAGACGCCGACCCCCGGCTCGAACACGACGTTGTCGCGGGCGCAATAGCGGAGGCGCTCCCAGACGGCCAGGGCCTTCTCCCTGGCCGGAGCCTCGAGGTTGTCGCGCTTGCGGGCGCCGTACGAGCCGAGCACGTTCAGCAGCCCCAGCCCCCAGAACAGGCCCGTCAGGCAGAACGGGGCGAGCAGCACCTCGCCCCACTTGGGATCCTGGCCCATCGCGATGACCAGCGACACGACCAGGTGCACCAGAGCCGCCACGCCCAGCAGGATGTAGCCCTGGTTCCTGGCCCACGGGGTGTAGTGGCGGCTGGGGAACGACAACCAGACCGCGAGCTGCGTGCGGCTCATGACGTGCTTCGACGCGCCGAGAGCCGCCCTGCTGGGCAGATCGGCGACCTCCCGCGTGCCAGGTAACCGGACTCTGCCGATCTTGTACGTGGTCCCCGCGGCGACCGCTCCGGGGACCGCAACGACCTGGTCAGTCTCCGAACACACCGGGCACCTGACATCCACCCGGGCAGTTTGGCCTTAAGTCACGACCTGCGCAAACCGCCGGGTGTACCGCGGCGTTTTGCACCCTAGGGTGCATAGTGTGAGACCGATTGACGCATTGGTGAGCTCTCTGCCCGAAGCCCGCGTCGTGACCGACCCGGACGTGATCGACTCCTACGCCCGTGACCGCACGTTCGTGGAGCCCGGCAAGCCGCTCGCGGTGGTGCTGGCCGCCTCCCGCGACGACGTGGTGACGACGATGAAGTGGGCCACCGAGCACCGGGTGCCGGTCGTGCCGCGCGGCGGGGGCACCGGCCTGGCGGGCGCCTCCGTCGGCGGTGACGGCTCGGTCATCCTGTCGCTGGCCAAGATGACCGCGATCAGGGAGCTCTCCCCCGCCGACGAGATCGCCGTGGTCGAGCCCGGCGTCATCACCGCCGACCTGGACCGGGCCGCCAGGGAGCACGGGCTCATGTACGCGCCCGACCCGTCGTCGTACGAGATCTCCACGATCGGCGGCAACCTGGCCACGAACGCGGGCGGGCTGCGGTGCGTGAAGTACGGCGTGACCAGGGACTCGGCGCTGGGCCTCGAGGTCGTGCTGGCCGACGGCCGCATCCTGAACACCGGCCGGCGCACGATGAAGGGCGTCACGGGCTACGACCTGACGGGGCTGTTCGTCGGCTCGGAGGGCACACTGGGCGTGATCACCGCGGCCACCGTGCGCCTGCGCCGGGCGCCCGCCGCGCCGCCGGCCACGTTCGCGGCCGAGTTCGGCTCGCTCCGGGACGCGGGCGCGGCCGTCTCGGCGATCATGGCGGCGGGCTGCGAGCCGTCGCTCATGGAGCTGCTCGACCGGGCCACCCTGGAGGCCTTCGACGACTGGCGCAACATCGGGCTGGAGCCGGCCACGCAGGCCATGCTGATCGGCCAGTCCGACGCCGTGGACAACCAGGGCGCGATCGAGCGCATGGAGCGGCTCTGCGTGGAGAACGGCGCCTCCTTCGTGGCGGTGTCCTCCAGCCCGCAGGAGGCCGAGGAGCTGATCGCGCTGCGCCGGCTGGCGTACCAGGCCAAGGAGCGGCTCGGGGCGTGCCTGGTGGAGGACGTGTGCGTGCCGCGGTCCGTACTGCCCGACATGATCAGCGCCATCGAGGCGACGGCCGCGCGGCACGACGTGAAGATCGCCACGGTCGCGCACGCCGGGGACGGGAACCTGCACCCGGTCTTCATCTTCGACCGCGGGACGGCGGAGCCGCCCGCGGAGGTGTGGGCGGCGGCGGACGAGATCTTCAAGCACGCGCTGGAGCTCGGCGGCACCCTGACCGGGGAGCACGGGGTGGGCCTGCTCAAGCGGCGCTGGCTGGGGCTGGAGTCCGGCCCCGTGGTCACGGAGATCCAGCAGGGCATCAAGGCGGTCTTCGACCCCCTGGGCATCCTCAACCCGGGCAAGGCGATCTGGCCGGACGCCTCCGGCACCTTGACCAACCCGTGACATTGGGGGCGGATGCCCGCACGACCTGCGGCGGAAGACGAACTAATGCCTGACATTCTCCGTCAAAACGTGAAACTTCTGGCAGGTCCGGCAGACGCCCCAACCATCACGCTGGTAGCGTTTTGCCTCATCCATTGGGTTGTTATGGGGGTCGGACGTGAATCAGTTCCAGCCGCTGGCGGCGGACGATCCGCGGCGGCTGGGGACGTATGACATCGTCGCCCGGCTCGGCGAGGGCGGTCAGGGCGTTGTCTACCTGGGCAAGGGCGAGTCCGGCGACCAGGTAGCGGTCAAGCTGCTGCATCATGCCCTCGTGGCCGACGCCGACGCCAGGACCAGGTTCCTGCGCGAAGTGTCGGTGGCGCAGCGGGTGGCCAGGTTCTGCACTGCTCCGGTGCTCCACGCCGACCTGGAGGGCAGCCGGCCGTACATCGTGAGCGAGTTCGTCCAGGGGCCGTCGCTGCGTGAGCTCGTCATCAACGAGGGCCCGCGGCGGGGCGCGGCGCTCGAACGGCTCGCGATCAGCACCGCCACGGCGCTCGCGGCCATTCACCGCGCCGGGATCCTGCACCGGGACTTCAAGCCCGCCAACGTGCTCATGGGGCCCGAGGGTCCCGTGGTGATCGACTTCGGCATCGCCCGTGCCCTGGACTCCCCTGGCGCGACGGCCACGGGGATGGCCATGGGCACGCCTTCGTACCTGGCGCCCGAGCAGCTCAGCGGTGCGGCGGTGTCGGAGGCGGCCGACGTGTTCGCGTGGGGCGTCACGATGGTGTTCGCCGCGACGGGCAAGCCCGCCTTCGGCGCCGACTCCATCCCCGTGGTGATGAACCGGATCCTGAACGAGGAGCCGGAGCTCGGGGGGATGGAAGGCGTGCTGGCCGAGCTGGTGGCCGCCTGCCTGTCGAAGGACCCGACGCAGCGGCCCAGCGCGGACGACCTCATCGTCCAACTCACCGGCCAGCCGGCCCCGAAGTCCGCCATCGAGCCGGTGACGGGCCGGCAACTCACCTCCATCGCCGGCGCCGGGGCTGCCGTCGCCGGTGCCGGGGCCGCTGCGCAGGCCGCCGGCACTCCTGGTGGGCAGGTCGGCCCGGAGGGCGGCAAGCCCGGGCCTGGCGGCGACCTCTATCCCGGCCCCTGGACCCAGCCGGCTCACCCAGCGGGCGGCCCTCTCCAGACCGGCCCCCAGCCCATGCCGCAGACGGGCGCGTACGGCCGCCCGGCCGCAGCCGCGCAGGGCGGCCCCGGGCAGGCGGCGTCCCCCATGGGCGGCGCGCAGGCGGGGATGCCCGGCAACGGCCCCATGCCCGCCATGCCGGGCACGCCGCCCGGCCATGCCCCGCAGGGCGGCGCTCCCCACGGAGCCCCTCAGACGCCTCAGGGCGTCCCCCACGGCGCCATGCCGGGTGCGGCCGCGTCCGGCATGCCGCCGCACGGCCCCGGCATGCCTCAGGGCCACTCCCCCTTCCAGGGCGGAACCCCGAACGGACCGGCGAGGCCCGGCGGCCCGTCCCGCCCGGGCGGCGGCGCCCCCGCGAAGCAGCACCGCGCCCTGATGCTCTCCCTGTCCGGAGCCGCGGTCGCCACCCTCCTCGTGGCCGGCGCCGTGATGATCAACGCGAAGAGCGAAAAGGTCCCGGTGGTGGCCGTGGGCAACTCCTCCAACAACACCAACGGCGACGGGCAGGGCGCGGGCCAGCCCGTCGACCCGCCGACCACGGCGCAGACCCCCGACCCGGCGGTCCCCACCGACACCGCGGTCCCGGTGCCCACCCTGGACGTCGAGCCCACCAAGACCAAGAAGGTCACCAAGCACACCGAGAAGCCCGTCTCCCAGGTCCCTGACCCGGTCACCCACGCCCCCACCACGCAGCCCACGACGGCCCAGCCGCCCAAGCACACGCCGACCCCGACGCAGACCAAGAAGAAGAGGTCGCAGACGATGGTCGATCCGGACAGCGTGGATCAGGGGGGCCAGCCCAACGGGCAGCCGAGCCCCGGCCCCACGTCCACCGTCCGTCCTACCGGCGGGACCAACAAGACGTACACCCCGCGCAAGCCCAACACGGCCAGTGCGACGGCCCTGTGCGGCGCCGGCTACAAGGTCATCGACTCGCACGCCCTGGGCCCCACCGCCACGATCTACCTCCTCTACAACACCGGCGCGGGCAAGAACTGCGTGGTCACGATGTCGCGCATGATTTACCCGGAAAAGGTGCAGATGAACGCGATCCTCCAGGTGAAGGGCGGTTCCAGCGCCAGCGCTCCGGTCAAGGTCCCCGCCAACGCGGGCCCGGTCCGCCTGCCTGCGAAGCAGAAGTGCGTGATCTGGGGCGGCTCCTGGGCTGAGAAGTCCTGGAAGTCCGGCTGGAGCCACTGCTCCTGACCAACGACGTACGCGCGAACAGGCCCCTGTTACGGGGCCTTTCGTGCGTTAGCGTGTTGACGTGATCAGGAGCAGGCTCGACCCCGAGGGCGCCGACTACCGCAGTCGCCGCGAATCCATGCTCGCCAAGCTGAGCGAGCTCGACGCCGAGCATGCCAAGGCGGTGGCCGGGGGCGGCGAGAAGTACGTCGAGCGGCATCGCAGGCGTGGCAAGCTGCCGGCCAGGGAGCGCATCGAACTGCTGGTCGATCCCGACTCCCCCTTCCTGGAGCTGTCGCCGCTGGCCGCCTGGGGCAGCGAGTTCCCCGTGGGGGCCGGCATGGTGTCGGGGATCGGGGTGATCGAGGGTGTCGAGTGTGTGATCACCGCCAACGACCCCACGGTCCGCGGTGGCGCCTCCAACCCGTGGACGCTGAAGAAGTCACTGCGCGCGGCCGACATCGCGCTGCAGAACCGGCTCCCGTACGTGAACCTGGTCGAGAGCGGCGGCGCGGACCTGCCGACGCAGAAGGAGATCTTCATCCCGGGTGGGCGGATATTTCGTGACCTGACCCGGTTGTCGGCCGCGGGCGTTCCGACCATCGCGCTCGTGTTCGGGAACTCCACGGCAGGCGGCGCGTACGTGCCCGGAATGAGCGACTACGTGGTGATGGTGCGGGAACGAGCAAAAGTGTTCCTCGGCGGTCCGCCCCTGGTGAAGATGGCCACCGGGGAGGAGTCGGACGACGAGTCGCTGGGCGGCGCCGAGATGCACGCCAGGATCAGCGGCCTGGCCGACTATCTGGCCCAGGACGAGCACGACGCGCTGCGGATCGGACGGCAGATCGTACGTTCCCTCAACTGGCGCAAGCAGGGCGTCACCCCGCAGCCGGCGCGCGAGCCGAGATACCCGGTCGAGGAGTTGCTGGGGATCGTCCCCGAAGACCTGAAGGTGCCGTTCAACCCCCGCGAGGTGATCGCGCGGGTGGTGGACGGGAGCGAGTTCGAGGAGTTCAAGCCGCTGTACGGCGCCTCGCTGGTGACCGGCTGGGCGCGCGTCCACGGCTACCCGGTGGGCGTGCTGGCCAACGCGCGCGGCGTGCTGTTCAGCGAGGAGTCGCAGAAGGCGACCCAGTTCATCCAGCTCGCGAACCAGTCGCGCACTCCGCTCCTCTTCCTCCAGAACACGACCGGTTACATGGTCGGCAAGGACTACGAGCAGGGCGGCATCATCAAGCACGGCGCCATGATGATCAACGCCGTCTCCAACTCGACCGTGCCCCACCTCACCATCGTCATGGGCGCCTCGTACGGCGCGGGGAACTACGGCATGTGCGGGCGCGCGTACGAGCCCCGCTTCCTGTTCAGCTGGCCGAGCGCCAAGTCGGCGGTGATGGGGCCGGCGCAGCTCGCCGGGGTGCTGTCGATCGTGGGAAGGGCGTCGGCGCAGGCCAAGGGGCAGGTGTACGACGAGGAGGCGGACGCGGCGATGCGCGCGATGGTGGAGGCCCAGATCGAGGCGGAGTCGCTGCCGTTCTTCCTGTCGGGCCGCCTGTACGACGACGGGGTCATCGACCCGCGCGACACGCGTACCGTGCTGGGCATGTGCCTGTCGGCGGTCAACAGCGCGCCGGTGCCGGAGCCGGCCGGGTTCGGGGTGTTCCGGCCATGATCACCCGTCTGCTGGTCGCCAACCGGGGCGAGATCGCCCGCCGGGTCTTCCGTACCTGCAGGTCGCTCGGCATCTCCACGGTCGCCGTCTGCTCCGACCCCGACGCGGACGCGCCGCACGTGGCCGAGGCCGATCTGGCGGTACGGCTGCCCGGCGCCCGCCCGGCCGACACGTACCTGGACATCGCGCGCATCCTGGATGCCTGCCGCGCCACCGGCGCGGACGCCGTGCACCCCGGATACGGCTTCCTGTCCGAGAACGCGGACTTCGCGCGGGCCGTGCTTGAGGCCGGGCTGGTATGGGTCGGCCCGCCGCCGGAGGCCATCGCCGCCATGGGGTCCAAGGTCGAGGCGAAGCGGCTGATGGCGGAGGCGGGGGTGCCCGTGCTTGCTTCGCTCGATCCGGCGGCGCCCGGGGAGTTCCCGGTGCTGGTGAAGGCGTCCGCGGGCGGGGGCGGGCGCGGCATGCGGATCGTGCGTGAGCCCGGGGAGCTGGCCCTGGCGGTCGAGTCGGCGCGCAGGGAGTCGGCGGCGGCGTTCGGGGACGGGACCGTGTTCGTGGAGCCGCTGCTGGAGGCGGCCAGGCACGTCGAGGTTCAGGTGCTGGCCGACCGGCACGGGACCGTGTGGGCGCTGGGCGAGCGGGAGTGCAGCGTGCAGCGGCGGCACCAGAAGGTCGTCGAGGAGTGCCCCTCGCCCGGGATCACGGCCGAGCTGCGGGAGCGGCTGTGCGAGGCGGCGGTCAGGGCCGCGCGGAAGATCGGCTATGTCGGGGCCGGGACGGTGGAGTTCCTGGTCAAGGGCGATCGGGTGGCGTTCCTGGAGATGAACACCCGGCTCCAGGTCGAGCATCCGGTCACCGAGCTGGTCTACGGGGTCGATCTCGTCCGGCTGCAGCTGGAGGTGGCCGAAGGGGTACCGCTCCCGGCGGCGCCGCCCGGGCCTGTCGGGCATGCGGTAGAGGTGCGGCTTTACGCGGAGGACGGGGACTATCTGCCGCAGAGCGGGGTGTTGCGGCGGTTCGAGGTCTCCGGGGATGTGCGGGTGGATTCCGGGGTGGAGTCCGGGTCGGTGATCTCGCCGTACTACGACCCGATGCTGGCGAAGATCATCGGGTCCGGGTCGACGCGGGCCGAGGCGGTGCGGAAGCTGGTCACGGCGTTGCGGCGGGCGAGGCTCCATGGGGTTACCACTAATCGCGATTTACTGGTGGACATCCTGATGAATCCGGCGTTTGCGGCGGGCGACACCCACACCGGCTTCCTCACCCCCGACGGCCCCCTCCGGGGCGCCGCACCGCGGCAGGAGGCCGGCGAGCTGCCGGTGCTGGCCGCCGCCCTCGCCATGGCCGCCGCCAACCGCCGCCGGGCGAAGGTGCTGCCGGGCCTCCCGAGCGGCTGGCGCAACGTACGCTCCCAGTCCCGCCGCGCCCGCTTCGAGGAGGCCGAGGTCGTCTACGATCCGCTGCCCCGCGGCGTCACCGTGGTCGGGGCGGAGCCGCAGGAGGTGGTCCTGGAGCGGGACGGCGTCCGGCAGAGCTTCCAGGTGGCCCGGTACGACGAGGACGGCAAGATCTACGTCGACCACGCCGGCGGCTGCGCCGAGCTGACCCCGGTCCCCCGCCTCCCCCAGCCGGTCGAGCACGTGGCGCCCGGATCCCTGCTCGCCCCCATGCCGGGCAGCGTGCTGCGGGTCGAGGTGGAGGCCGGTGACCGGGTGGTGAAGGGGCAGGCGGTGCTGGTGCTCGAGGCGATGAAGATGGAGCATCGGATCGCGGCGCCCTCCGACGGAGTGGTGTCCGGCGTACACGTCGAAAAGGGCCAGCAGGTCGACGCGGGTGCGGTGCTGGCGATCATTCAGGAGGAGACTTCATGACGAGCCTGGTGCACAAGGACCTGGCGAAGGGCGTCGCGACCATCACGCTGGACTCGCCGCCCAACCGCAACGCCCTGTCCGTACGGCTCCTCGCCGACCTGGCGGAGCGGCTGCACTGGGCGCTGGCCGAGCCGGAGGCCAGGGTGATCGTGCTGACCGGCACGGGGAACGTGTTCTGCTCGGGCGCGGACATCAAGGAGCAGAAGGCTTCCGGCGCGCCGGTGACGGCGTCGTTCCCGGAGATCCTCACCTTGATCTGGGAGAGCCCGAAGCCGGTCATCTGCCGGCTCAACGGCACCGCGCGGGCGGGCGGCCTGGGACTGGTGACCGCGTGCGACTTCGCGATCGCGCCGCTGACGGCGTCGTTCGCGTTCTCCGAGGTACGGCTCGGGGTCGTGCCCGCCATGATCTCGGTGCCGGTGCTGCGCAGGGTCGAGCCCAGGGCGGCGGCCGAGTACTTCCTGACCGGCGAGGTGTTCGACGCCGCTCGTGCGGCGGAGATCGGGCTGCTCACGCGGGCCGTGCCGGAAGAGGAGCTGGACGCGACGGTCGCCCACTACGCGGACCTGCTGATCAAGGGTGGGCCCGAGGCGCTGGCCATCACGAAGCGGCTGGTCAGGGAGGTGCCGGGGATGTCGTTCGAGGAGGGGCTGCGGCGGATGACCGAACTGTCCGCCGAGCGCTTCACTTCGCAGGAGGGGCAGGAGGGCATCGCCGCGTTCAAGGAGAAGCGGCCTCCCAAGTGGGCCGCCCTCTGATGACGCTGCGGGTCGCGAACTGCAGCGGCTTCTACGGCGACCGCCTCTCGGCCGCGCGCGAGATGGTCGAGGGCGGGCCGATCGACGTGCTGACCGGCGACTGGCTGGCCGAGTTGACCATGCTCATCCTGGCCGGCAACCGCCTCAAGGGGCGCCCGGGGTACGCGCCGACGTTCCTCCGTCAGCTGGAGGACGTGCTCGGCCCTTGCCTCGATAAGTCCATAAAAATCGTGACAAACGCTGGCGGTCTGGACCCGGCCGGTTGCGCCGAGGCCGTTCACGACCTGGCCACCCGCCTCGGCCTCTCCCCCACGATCGCCCACATAACAGGTGACGACCTCACCGGCCACCCCCTGGACCTGACCAACGCGGACACCGGCGAGCCCTTGGCCGCCACCCCGCTGGCCGCGAACGCCTACCTCGGCGGCCGCCCCATCGCCGCCGCCCTGTCGGCGGGCGCGGACGTGGTCGTGACCGGCCGCGTGACGGACGCCGCCCTGGTGACGGGTCCGGGCATCTGGCGGTACGGGTGGGGGCCCGACGACCTCGACCCGCTGGCGGGCTCGGTGGTCGCGGGGCACATCATCGAATGCGGCTGCCAGGCGACGGGCGGGAACTACGCGTTCTTCCAGGACGTACCGGATCTGGCGCACTGCGGCTTCCCGCTCGCGGAGCTGCGCGCGGACGGCTCCGCGGTGATCACCAAGCACCCGGGCACCGGCGGTCTGGTCTCGATCGGCACGGTGACGGCGCAGCTGGTGTACGAGCTGGGCAGCCCGCGCTACCTGGGCCCCGACGTGGTCGCCCGGTTCGACACGATCACGTTGTCGGACGACGGCCCCGACCGTGTCCTGGTCTCGGGCGTCCGCGGCGAGCCGCCGCCGGACACGTTGAAGGTGGCCGTCAACTACCTGGCGGGCTACCGGAACACGATGACCCTCGTGTTGACGGGCTTGGACGTGGCGGCCAAGGCCCGGGCGGCGGAGGAGGCCCTCTGGGCCCGCATCCCCCGGGAGTCGTTCGACGAGGTGGACGTGGCGCTGACGGACTCGGGGCTGCTGCGGATCACCGTCATGGACGCCGACGAACGCCGGGTCGGCCGCGCCTTCTCCGCCGCCGTGGTGGAAACGGGGCTGGCCAGCTACCCGGGCTTCTACGGCCTCACGCCACCGGGCAACGCCTCGCCGTACGGGGTGTACTGGCCTGTGCTCGTGCCGGCCTCGGAGGTCCACCCGCGGATCTTCCTCAACGGCAAGGAGCTGCCCCAATCCGCCCTCAGCTCCGGCGACCGGCCGACCCGCGCAACGGCCGCCCCCATCACGCCCGGCACAGCGCGCGCCGCAGACGCGACAAGCGACGCGCCCGAGGCCGGCGCACAAGCCGCAGGGCCGGAGAGCGGCCAAGGAGCCGAGGCGGGGGCAGCAGGCGGGCGCCTGGGGACCGTGCGGGTGCCGCTGGGGCGGATCGCCGGGGCGCGCTCGGGAGACAAGGGCGGGAACGCCAATCTGGGCGTCTGGACGGACACGCAGGAGAGGTACGACTGGCTGGCGGCCCACCTGACGCCGGACACCCTCACAAGCCTCCTCCCGGGCCTCGCGCCCCACCGCGTCGACCGCTACGAGCTCCCCGACCTCAAGGCGCTCAACTTCGTCATCCATGGCCTGCTGGGCAGGGGCGTGGCGGCCAGCCCGAGGATGGACCCCCAGGCGAAGGCCCTCGGCGAGGAGCTGCGGGCGAAAGAAGTCGACATCCCCCAGCACCTACGCGGCTGACCGCCAGCCCAGCAGCCCCGCCCCGAGCAGCCCGGCCCCGGTCCCGAGCGACGACGTCACCACCTCCGGCGGCCGGCGGGACTCCAGCCGCGCCGCCAGCCGCTGCCGAAGCGGCGCGAGCAGCGCGTCCCCGGCCAGCGACACACCGCCCCCGATGACGATCCGCGCTGGGTCGAGCAGCAGCGTGTACGTGGCCAGCGCCAGGGCGAGCGCGTCCACGGCCGACGACCAGACCTCGGCCGCCCGTGCGTCCCCCTCGGCGGCCCGCCGCACCACGTCCGGCGCCGTCCCCGAGCCGTACCGCGCCGCGATGGCCCCGCCCGACGCGTACGCCGCCAGACATCCCCGCTGCCCGCACCCGCACGCCACCCCATCGGGACGCACCGGGATGTGCCCGATCTGCCCGGCCCATCCCCCGGCTCCCCCGTACAGCGAGCCAGAAAGGACGACAGCGCCCGCGATGCCCGTGCCGATGGGGAGGAACAGCACGTCGTCCCCGCCGCCCCCGTACGCCAGCTCCGCCTCCCCCGCCGAGCGGACGTCGTGCCCGAGCGCCACCGGCAGGTCCACGTCCGTGAACGACGAGACGGGCACGTCCCGCCACCCGAAGGCCGCGGAGAAGACGGCGTGGGTGGGCGTGACCAGCCCGGGCACCGCCAGCCCCACGGCCACCGGGCGCAGCCCGGGCCGGGGCCGCGACAGGTCGGCGACGAAGGCGGAGACGGCGGCGATCACCCGGTCGGCGCCACGGGGTGTGTCACGGCGCTCGAAGTGCAGAATCGTCCCGTCTCGGGCGACAAGCCCGCCCTTGATGGTCGTGCCGCCTACATCAACCGCAACGACGCAATCCATCCGTCCATCGTCCCTTAAGGTCCCACTATGACCATCCGTCGCCTCACTCGACACGACCTGGACGACTGCGCCCGCCTGGCCAAGGATCGCGGCTGGCTCCCCGAGCGGCACAAGTGGCGCCTGCTGTTCGAGGTCGGCGAGCCGTACGGCATCGACGCCCCCGACGGCGACGGCCTGGCCGCCACGAACATCCTGACCCGCTACGGCGACGACCACGCCGTGATCAGCATGGTCCTCACGGCGTCGAGGTTCGGGAGGCAGGGCCTGGCCCGCAGGCTCATGGAGCACGTGCTGGAACAGGCCGGGCCCCGTACGGTCTCCCTCCACGCCACGGACAACGGCCGCCCGCTCTACGAGCAGCTCGGGTTCCGCGTGGTCGGCAGGGCCGCCAAGCACACGGGCGTCTTCGCAGGCGAGCCGTCCGGCAGGACCCGCCCCGCCACGGAGGCCGACCTCGGCGAGATCCTGGATCTGGACGCCGAGCTGTTCGGCACGGACCGGTCGGCGGTGCTGCGGCGGATGTTCGGGTTCGGGGTGCAGGTGCGGATCGCGGACGGCGGCTTCGGCCACTGCTGGCGCAACGACGACAACACCGTGATCGGCCCGGTCGTGGCGCGGGACGAGGAGACGGCGCGGGCGCTGATCGGCGACCTGGCGCTGCACGCGGGTGGCGAGGTGCGGATGGACTTCGACCTGGCCATGGACGGCATGGTCAGGTGGGCGGCCGAGCACGGCATCGGCGACCCGTGGCCGGTCTCGAAGATGGTGCGCGGCGGCGACCTGCCCGGCGACCGCGCCTGCCAGTTCCTCCCGTTCATGCAGGCCCTCGGCTGACGCCCCGCCCGGTCACGGCGCGGCCCCACGGGTGACGGCGGTGGGGTGGCGAGCGGGCGGTGGGGCGGTGGGTTGACCATGGGTGCGGCGCTCTCGTAAGGTCGGCAACCCGAACAAGGTTCTGTCGAAGGGCGGGTCATGACCTCCACCCACATCGACGTCACCACCATCGACTTCGCCGCGCTCGGCACGTGGATGGACGCCCGGGGACTGCCCGGCGGCCCGATCACGGGTGAGGCGCCGGTCCTGGGCGGTACGCAGAACGTCATGGTCCGCTTCGAGCGCGGCGGCCGCCCGTACATCCTGCGCAGACCGCCCATGCACGCCCGCCGCAAGAGCAACGAGGTGCTGCGCCGCGAGGCGCGGGTGCTGGCGGCGCTGCGGGACACGCCCGTCCCCGCGCCCAGGCTGGTGGCCGCGCAGACCGCGCAGGAGCCGGTGTTCTACCTGATGGAGCCGGTCGACGGGTTCAGCCCGTCGACCGGGCTCCCGGAGCCGCACGCGTCCGACCCGGCGATCAGGCACCGCATGGGGCTGGAGGCCGCCGCCGCGCTGGCCGAGCTGGGGCGGGTCGATCCGGGGGTGCTGCCGGGGTTCGGCAGGCCGGAGGGGTTCTTGGAGCGGCAGGTGCCGCGCTGGCTCAAGGAGCTCGACTCGTACGGCGAGCTCGACGGCTATCCGGGGCCCGACATTCCGGGTCTGTCCGAGACGGCCGACTGGCTCGCGCGCCATCTCCCCCGTACGTTCACGCCGGGCATCATGCACGGCGACTATCACTTCGCGAACCTGATGTTCGCCTGCGACGGCCCCCGCGTCGCCGCGATCGTGGACTGGGAGATGTGCACGATCGGCGACCCGCTGGTCGACCTCGGCTGGCTGCTGGCCACCTGGCCGAGCAACAACGGCCACGTCCCCGGGCTGCCGGAGCCGCGCGAGCTGATCGCGTACTACGCGGCGCTGTCCGAGCGTGACCTGTCGGCCATCGACTGGTACGCGGTCATGGCCTGCTTCAAGCTCGGCATCGTCCTCGAGGGCACGCATGCGCGGGCCTTCGCAGGGAAGGCCCCCAAGGACATAGGGGACACACTCCACGCAACCACCCTGGAGCTGTTCGAACGGGCACGGGAGTTTATGGACGGGATTCTCAGCTGATTTCCGGAAAAACGATCACTTGTTCTTCCCCGAGCCGTACAATTGCGCGCAATTGCACCTGGTTATCGGGGAAGGATCGTCATGCGCATGCGGTTCCTCGGCTCTACTTCGGAGGCGGGCGCCTGCCCCACCTTGTATGAGACCGACCGCGGCACCATCGTCGTGCAGGGTCTGCAAGTCACCGACGCCGAGGCTCTCGCGGACCTCCGGGACGTGCTCGACGGCGAGGTCGCGGTCGAGGTCCCGCGCGAGCTCATCACCGAAATCGCCCGCCGGGTCCTGCCTGACGGTACGGCAACCGCTTTCCCAAGCAGTGAAGGAACACCCTCGGCAACCGGTTGATCACATTTCCCTTCGGCTCTGGCATGATCGATACGGACCGGGCTAGCCTCTTGCGGCGTGACGTCGTTTCAGCAGGCGCGCGTCGACCTGGGCAGCCAATTACGCCAGCTGCGTGAGGCCGCACATCTGTCCGGCAAGGAGCTGGCGCAGCGGCTGCGCTGGCAGCCGTCCAAGGTCTCCCGCCTGGAGAACGCCCGCCAGACCGCCACCGAGGATGACGTGGTCGTGTGGGCGCAGGCCGTGCGCGCCTCACCCGACACGACGGACGAGCTGATCCGGCAGGCCATCGCGCTGCTGGAGCGGCACGACGACTGGAAGCAGCGCCACCGCAGCGGCCTGGCCGCCATCCAGGAGGACATCCGCGACCTGGAGGCGCGAACGAAGCTGTTCAGGGTGTTCGAGCCGGGCATCATCGTGGGCCTGCTGCAGACCTCCGAATACGCCAGGCACGTGTTCCGCAAGGTCAAACGCCTCTACAGCGCCGCCGACCAGATCGACGCCGCGGTGCGGGTACGGATGCAGCGCCAGGAGATCCTATACGACCGGACGCGGACGTTCAGGTTCGTGGTGACGGAGGCGGCGCTGCGCACCGCCCTCGCGCCGCCCGAGGTGATGCGCGGCCAGCTGGACCGATTACTCGCCGTCAGTACGCTGCCGAACGTGGAGTTCGGCGTGATCCCCTTCGACTCCGAGCTGCCGTCCAGCCCGATCAACGGCTTCTGGATCTACAACGAGGCCCTGGTCTCGGTCGCCACCATGACGAAGGACCTGGTCCTTCGCGAACCGGATGACATCGCCTTCTACGTGCGGGCCTTCGACGACTACGCGAAGGTGGCGCAGCTCGAGGAAGCCGGACGGGACATCATCCTCAGAATTCTCCACGAATACCGCAAACAACCATCACATTAACCACAGCAATTGCTTGCCTCCCACCCAAGATCGTGCAATTCTGTCGCGAGACGTTGCGGAGGTGACGCATGATGCTTGATACCGCGCTCTGCCTCGAGCGGTTCGCCTGGCACGCGGGCCGTCACGCCGACCTGTCGGTCCAGAGCCTCGCCTTGTCGAGCGACCCGGCATATGTGTCGGTCCGCAACCGCTTCTCGGCCACCCTCGCGGAGACGGTGACATGCTCCGACGAGGGCGCGTACATCACCTCATGGGGCTACCGCCTCGGCACGGCGCAGGACGTCGAGTCCGCCGCCGCCCGCCTCGCCTTCCTCCTCGCCGCCCTCCCCGCCTGACCTTCACCTGCCCTCGCGCTTCTGCCACCCTGAGGTGCCTGCGAGCGGGTCAGCAGCCCGCCTTGTAGAGGATCTTCTGCACCTCCGGCTGGTCCACGTTCTGGGTGGTGACGATGGTGGCGTCCGTGGGGATCGACGGAGTGACCTGCTGCCCCTTGACGGCGGCCACGGCCTGCTCCACGCCCTTGGCGCCGATGTCGCCGGGCAATTGCGCGATGAGCGCCTGCACGACGCCGTCCTTCAGCTGCTTGACCTGGGCAGGACCAGCGTCGAACCGTTCCTAAGGACTGAGCATGCACCCCGCACAACTGGTGATGGGCACCGACGGGCAGATCGGCGCAGTGCTGGGCGTGCTCGCCAGTCACATCGCGCTCGCCGTGCAGTTCATAGGTCAGCGCTGCCCCAGCTGCGGCGAAAGACCGGCTCCAGGCTCAGGTACGGCAGCGAGGTGATCGTCGGCGCCGACAACACCGCGTCAGTGAGCTCGAACAGAAGATCGGCGATGGCCGTACTCATGTCACGACGACGTGCCGCTCCGCCACCCAATCGTGATTATCCAGGACGAGTGACTGTCCTGCGACAGCAAACCTTGGGCTTGTGTCATCGAAGCTTGAGCGACTCGGGAAGCTGGGCGTTTGGCTCCGCGATACCGCCGAGGGCACCTGCTCACCTCATCGGAGCATCAGGATCAGCCGGACTCCGCGAGCAGATGTATGACACCGGCTGGGTTCTTGATCCAGTGGGTTCTGGAATCGAGGTTCTCCAGGGGCTCGACCTCGTCACACGGATGGATACCGATGTCGGCCAGTTTGCTCGCTGCCGCGTCCAGGTCGTCGGTGTGGAGCTGCAGCCACAGGTCGGGCTGGCTGTAGTTGTCGACACAGTCGAGCCACAGCGTATTGGGTCCGAACCGCACCGAATGAGTTCTCGAGACGGTCGGAGCGTAGGAGACGTCGTCTTCTTTGACGTCGAAGCCCAGAGTGTCGCGGTAGAAGGCCACGGTGGCCTCGTACTGTGCCTTGGGGATCTTCATGGCGATGTTCAGGCCGGCCGTGAATTCAGGCTTGCTCATTGTTGCGTGACTCCTCGGTTCGTGTTGGTGGCGTCCAGTGCACCTTCCAGCGCGGCCAGCCGGTCATCCCACCTGTTGGCGAGCCTGGCCAGCCACACCTGGGCTGTGCGAATGGCGGCTGGTTCCAACCGGTAGGGATGGCGGCGGCCGGCCGGTTCGCCGGAGCTGATCAGGCCCGCTTCGGCGAGCTGGCCCAGGTGCTTGGCGATCGCCTGGCGGCTGATCGGCAACCGTCGCGCCAGATCAGTGACGGTTGCGGGCCCGGCGCGGGCGAGCTCCTCCAGCAGCGCCCGCCGCATTGGATCGGTGAGCGCCGCGAACACCGCAACGGCCTGCCCTTCCACATCAGGCGGTCGCATCGAGGTAGGTCTCCAGGTCAACGAGCTCCGAGTCCCACCCCTGACTGTTGGCCTTGTGGGCAGACTGGGCCACGTCCCCGGCGGCCTGGGCGAACCCGCTCTCCACCAGGCGCAGCCGAGTGCCGTCCGGCACCGCTTCCAGGGTGAAGTCCACAAGCGTCTGAGATGCGTCATCCTCCGGCAGGCCCTCGATTGCCCACCTGAACGCGAAACGGTGTGGTGGGTCGACCACCGCGATGGTGGCGACGGATTCCTCGTCGAGGTCGTCCCAACGGAAGAATGCACGCCCACCGGGCCGCAGATCCATCTCCGCCACCGAGCCGAACCACCGCGAGAGCCCTTCCGCGGTGGTCAGCGCTGCCCACACCCGCTCGATGGGGTGCCGCAGCACCACCACACGTTCGATCGCGTCCGAAACCATGCTCACACTCTCCTTCGCAACCTGCAGGTTGCCTATCAATGGCAACCTACAGGTTGCGATCTTCGCCTCGCAAGCCTGGCACGGAGGGCGACTTACCACGCACCCGCAAATGCGGCATCCCTCTGCGTCAAGCTCAAGGCTCGCTGTCACGGAACACGGAACAGCGACCTTAAAACGCAAGATGCGTAACGCAGCCTCACGGTCTGGAGGCGACGACGGAGTTCACGATCGGCGTCTGCAGCGTCGGGTCGAACTACTGCGGCCCCTGGACGTCCAGCGCCACACTCGGCTCCTTGGCCTTCGCGCCGCAGGCAATGGTCTCGCAGAACTCCTCTTCCGCCAGCCCCTGCACGAAAGTCACCCTGATCTGCCCGCTCCCACCGCTCTGCCCGCCGGACAGCGCGGAGACCGGCGCGGTCTGGGACGCGAGCCGCACGCCGAGCCGCACGCAGGCCTCGCGCGTGGCGCGGCGCATGGCGGCGTTGTCCAGCACGCCGAGCAGGCCGAGCAGGCCGGTCTTGAGCCGTTCCCTGCCGAGGAAGAAGTTGGCGGCGGGGCTGAGGTCGGCGCAGAGCGCGAGGTCCTGGTAGACGGTCTCGATCCCGGCGCTCCTGGCCTCCTCGACCGACCCGAACGCCACCGGCTCGCCGTCGATCTCGATCGTGCCCGAGTCCGGCCGCTCGACACCTGAGAGGATCTTCGCCAGCGTGGACTTGCCCGCGCCGTTGTCGCCGATCAGCGCGACCACCTCGCCGGGCGGCAGGGTGAAGTCCGCGCCGCGCAACGCCTCGACGTGGCCGTAGCTCTTCACGATCCCGCGGGCGGCGATCAGCGGTACGGCCATAAGAACATCAACAATGCGATTGACATCGTTGTCAAGGCGCACATTTCACGGCACCCGTGACACCGCCGCGAGATCACGGTAGGCGTCCCACAGCTCGCCCAGGAACAGCCGGCCGAACCTGCCCAGCGCAGCCGGCCCGTCCGGCCCCCAGGTGCGGAACGTCGTGAGCTGGTGCATGAAGTCCGGCAGGTGGATCCTGATGACGCCCGCGGCGACCACCTCGGCCTCCGCGTCGTCCGCCGGGGCGGTGTGCCCGCGCAGGATCCGGACGTACAGGGTGGAGGTGTCGCGCCACACGTCGGCTCCGGGGTCGTCGTGCACGTCCTTGTGCCCGGTGAGGGTGAACGCGGCGCCGCCGTCGCCGGTGAAGTGGAGCCGGTAGAGCATGCGCCGCCGCGACGGGTCCTCGCCGGGCACGAAGAGGTTGAACCACCCGGCCCGCACCGGCAGGCGGCCGCCGCCGAGCACGGGGCAGCTCACCCACCCGGCCGCGGACGCCTCGTGCCCGGCGTCCGCCGCGAACCGCTCGACGTCGTCGGCGGTGATGGTCAGGTGGACCGCCAGCCGGTGCTCGTTCGCGCGCCCCAGCCGCTCGCCCTCGTCCGGGTCGGCGGAGCCGGGCATGACGTGGCCGCGCATCTTCTCGGTGAAGCTCAGGCCCGTCGCCTCTCGCCCGGCCCCGGCCCCGGCCGCCACGAACGCCGGCGAGGTCTCCAGGACACGCTCGCAGGCCCGGTCCGAGAGCGCGGCGATGGTGAGTGCGGGATTGACGCCGACCGGGCCGGGCACGCACGCGCCGTCGAGGACGTACAGGCCCGGATGGCCGAACACCTCGCCGTACTCGTCGACGACGCCCTCGCCGGGGTGCCGTCCCATCGGGGCGCCGCCGAGCGGGTGCACCGTGATCACCTTGCGGGCCAGCCAGAGCGGGCTGTCGTGGTAGCCGGCCTCAAGGAGCCGGGCCATGTCCCGCATGACCGAGCGCATCGCCGTGAAGTACGGCATGGACGTGCTCGTCGTCCAGTCGACGTCGAGGTAGCCGCGGCGCAGGCGCATGACGCCGTCGGGAACGTCGCGGCCCATGCCGAGCAGGCCCAGCGACCCGTCCGACAGGCGCCCGTCGCCGAGGAGCGCGGCCAGTTCGGCGTTGATCCGGGTCTGCGGCGAGCGGCTCAGGACGGCCGCGAGCCTGCCCAGCGCGAACATGCCAGCCCTCCTGGCCACGCCGCGCACCCCGGCGAACTCCGCCAGCCATTCGACGAAGGGAGGGTAACCCGCGTCCTCGACCAGGAATCCCCGGCGGTTCCCAGCCCCTGTGTCGGCCGCGTCCGGCACCCGGATGGCGCTGGTGATCACCGGCCCGCGGCTGCCCTCCAGCGAGCGGTGACCGCCCGCGCCGGCCCGGGCGCGCGTGAGCATGGTGAGCAGGTCGCCGTTGCCGCTGAAGCGGGTGCCGAGCATGGGGCTCAGGCCGGGGAACTCCGACCTGCAGGTCAGCAGCAGGTACGTCGTCCCGAGCGCGCCCGCGGCCAGCACGAGCCGATCGCAGGTGATCGTGCGCTGGGGCAGCCGCCGGGTGCGGACCCGCCGCCGCTCCTCGCGCGGTTCGTGCACGACGTAGCTCACGGCGTAGCCGCCGCGCGGGGCGGGAGCCAGCCACCGCACCTCGTGCAGGGTGCGGATGTCGGCGCCGGCGTGCCGGGCCGCCGACAGGTAGGTGTGGTCGAGGGAGTTCTTCGCGCCGTCGTTGCAGCCGAGATCGCACTCGCCGCGCAGCCTGCACGTCGTACGCGGCAGGCCGTGCAGGTTGCCGTACTCCGGGTCCGGGATGGGCAGGCCGGGAACGGGACGGGCGCCGGGCGCCGGGGCGAAGGCGACGGCAAGCGGCGGCAGCTCCCACTCCAGCCCCAGCCGCGCGGCCGTCTCGCGCATGGCGAGGGCCTTGGCCGTCGTGTCGTACGGCGACACGTCCAGGGGGTAGCGCTGGGGCCGCAGCATCCGCTCCACCGCGTCGTAGTGCGGGTCGAGGTCGGCCCTGGTCACGGGCCAGTGCTCGTGGCCGCCGCCGGGCAACGGGCTCTCCCGGACGAACCACCGCTCCGGCTTGCGCAGCAGCACATTGGCGTAGATGAGCGAGCCGCCGCCGAGGCCGCTGGAGACGGCCGCCGCGAGCCCGCGGAAGCTCCACAGGTCGAACAGGCCGTACATGCCCTCGCTCGGGTCCCACAGGTTGCGTGCCATCGCGGCGGGCGCGCGCGGGAACGAGCCCGGGGGATACGGCCGGCCGCGCTCCAGCACGACCACCCGCAGCCCGGCCTCCGCGAACCGGTGGGCCGCCACGGCGCCGCCGAATCCCGAGCCCACGACGACGACGTCGGCGTGCTCGTCGGCTGGCCGTCTCGCCTGCTGAGAGCGCATATCTCCCCCTCGCCCTTCCTGACCGGAAATGTGGGGGGAGGTAGACTCAAAGAGTAACCGACCGGTGAGCTGAGCACCGGGATCAGGAGTCCAGAGCAGGGTCGCGGCGGCAGGCCCGGATCGTGGCGATATGCATGGACGACCCGTCACACGTGAACGCCTCATACCCTTCACCGCCGGCGACGGCAAGAATCTGAGCCTCGTCAACGTGCGCGGGCCGGGCCCGCCGGCCAGGGCTCCGGTCCTGCTCGTGCACGGGGCGGGCGTGCGGTCCGGGGTTTTCCGGGCGCCGGTTCCGGTGAACGTCGTGGACGCGCTCGTCGCGCGGGGCTACGACGTCTGGCTGGAGGACTGGCGGGCGAGTATCGAGGTGCCGCCGAACCCGTGGACCCTGGACCAGGCGGCGAGGTACGACCACCCCGCCGCCGTGCGCAAGGTCGTCGAGGAGACCGGGGCGGACCGCGTCAAGGCGATCATCCACTGCCAGGGCTCGACCTCGTTCATGATGTCCGCCTGCGCCGGCCTGGTGCCCCAGGTTGACACGATCATCACGAACGCGGTGTCGCTGCATCCCGTCGTCCCGCCCTGGTCGCGGGCCAAGCTCCGCTACGCCGTGCCGGTCGTCTCCAGGTTCCTGTCCTACCTCGATCCCTCCTGGGGGGACCGTCCGCCGCCGGGAGCGGCCACGATGATCACGCGGCTGGTGAAGGCTTCCCACGCCGAGTGCGGGAACACGGTGTGCAAGCTGGTCAGCTTCACGTACGGCAGCGGGTTCCCCGCGCTGTGGCGGCACGAGAACCTCGGCGGCGACACGCACGACATGTGGATCCCGCACGAGTTCGGCCCGGTGCCGCTGACCTTCTTCCGCCAGATGGACCAGTGCGTACGCCGCGGCCACCTGGTCGCGTACGAGCACCTCGAGGGCCTGCCGGACGACTACACAGCGCAGGAGCCGCGTACCGACGCCCGGGTCGTCTTCCTGGCGGGCGAGCTGAACCGCTGCTTCCTTCCGGACAGCCAGCGCCTGTCCTACGACTTCTTCTCCCGCTTCGCCCCTCGCCGCCATGCCCTGCACATCCTTCCCGGATACAGCCACCTGGACGTGTTCTTCGGCGAGCGCGCCCACCTCGACGTCTTTCCACTGATCATCGAGGAGCTGGCCGGCACCCCGGCCCGGCACAGGGAGGACCGATGACCTTCGCCGCAGGGCGCCGGCGCACGGCCGGCCGCTTCGCCAACGTGGACGGCATCCCGTTCCGCATGCCGGTGGGGACGCCGGGCAGCCCGGCGCTGCTCGCCGCCTACCCGATCGACCCGCGCGGCGCGCGTGAGGTGGTGCCGGAGGAGTTGCGCCCGCACCGGATCCGCGGCGCGGGGGTGCTGGTCATCGCGGTCGTGGACTACCAGGACACCCCGATCGGCAGCTACGTGGAGCTCTGTGCCGGCATCCTGTGCGCGCGGAGCGACCGGCCCGCGCCGCCCCTGCTGGCCGGCAAGGTCTTCGGCACCGGCGTCTACATCTGCGACATGCCGGTGAGCACCGAGATCTCGGTCAAGGGCGGCCTCGGCATCTGGGGCATGCCCAAGCGGCGCGCCTCCCTCGACTTCGTGGTGGACGAATCCACAGTCAGCAGCCAGTACGACCTCGACGGGCGGATGGTCATGCGCGTGGACGTTCCGCGCCCGGCGCGGGCGTGGCTGCCGCTGCGCTTGACCGGCACCGGCTACGCGTCCTTCCGCGGGATGCTCGTGAAGTCGTCCGTCACGCTCCGCGGCCGGATGGGCGTCACGCGGGGAGGCGGCCCGGACAGCCGGCTCCTCATCGGCGACCACGAGCGGGCGGCGTGGCTGAAGCGGCTGGACGTGGGCGACCGGCCGTTCCTGACCGCCTTCATCCCCGCCGTGCGCGGGGTTCTCGACGACCACGTGGAGAGCTGGTTCCTCACCTCGGCCGCGCCTCTCCCGCCGCCCGGGGACGGCCTGGAGTCCGTGGTCGGCCTGGGGCTCGGGCAGGATCGGCTGCCGCCTCCCGACCGCGCCGGCAGCGACCGCCTCCTGGAGCCGCGCGAGCACGTCACGCAGATGCCGTAGCCGACCACTCACCGGGAGATCCGATGAAACGCCGCCCGATCCTCCGTGCCGCCGCCCGCGTCACCGCGCCCGGGCCCGAGTCCACCCGCGCCGCCGTGCCTTACACCGGCGGCCGGGAACGGCCGGTCACCGGGGCGGGTTACCGCAGCTCGTGGTTCTGGACGGCCTACGACGCCGTGGCCGAGCTGCTCGACCGTCGTTTCGGCTGGGACCGGCTGCCCACCCCGCTCGGCCTGGCGGTCCTGGTGGGGGTCCGCAACCGGCTACGCAAACGGAACCTGTACGACACCGGCCACCTACCTGCCGCCGGCCCGCCGCCACCCGCTCCTGACCCCGCCGGCCATGACGTACGGCGGACCGCCGACGGCTCGTACAACGACGTGGACCATCCGGCCATGGGCATGGCCGGGACCCGGTTCGGGCGCAACGTCCCGCTCGACCACGCCTTCGCCGAGCCGCCCGAGCGGGTCATGACGCCGAACCCGCGCCTGGTCAGCCGGCGGCTCATGACGCGCACCCGCTTCCAGCCCGCCGGCTCACTCAACGTCCTCGCCGCGGCCTGGCTGCAGTTCATGATCAGGGACTGGTTCAGCCACGGGCGCAGCCCGTCGGAGGACCCGTGGACCATCCCGCTGGAGCCGGGCGACGACTGGCCGGAACCCCTGCTGACGATCCCGCGGGTCCCGCCCGACCCGACTCGCCCGCCCGGGTACCGGGGGCCCGCGACCTCGCTGAACACGCTCACCCACTGGTGGGACCTGTCACTCGTCTACGGCACCAGCGACGAGGAGCAGCACGCCGTCCGCACCGGAAAGGGCGGCAAGATCCGGCCGCGCCCGTCGGGGGTCCGGGCGATGGCGGGGGGCGGGGCCGACCCGGCCCGCGAACCCGGCTTCTGGCTCGGCCTGGTGATGCTGCAGGGGCTGTTCGAGCGCGAGCACAACGCCATCTGCGAGCGGCTGCACGCCGAGTATCCAGGCTGGGGCGACGACGAGCTGTTCGAGCGCGCCAGGCTGATCAACGCCGCGCTGGTCGCCAAGATCCACACCGTGGAGTGGACACCCGCGGTCATCGGCCACCCGACGGCGGTGGTCGGCCTGCGGGCCAACTGGTGGGGCCTGGCCTCCGAGCGGCTCAACAGGGCGGTGGGCAGGATCAGCGGGAGCGAGGCGATCAGCGGCATCCCGGGCTCGCCGACCGACCACTTCGGGGTGCCGTACAGCCTCACCGAGGAGTTCACGGCCGTCTACCGGATGCATCCGCTGATGCCCGACGACTACAGCCTGCGCTCACTGCGCGATGACTCCGGCATCCGGCAGAGCACGTTGCGCGAGCTGTCCGGCCCCGCCGCGCTCCAGGTCGCCGCGGCCATCCCGGCCGCCGACCTGCTGTACTCCTTCGGGACCGAGCACCCGGGCGCGATCGTCCTGCGGAACTTCCCGCGCATGCTGCAGGAGTTCGAACGCCCCGACGGCCGCCTGATGGACCTGGCGGCCACCGACCTGGTCCGCTGCCGCGAACTGGGCGTGCCCCGCTACAGCGACTTCCGCGAACTGCTCCACCTGCCGCCGCCGAGCGGGTTCGACACGCTCACGGACGATCCGGCGCTGGCGGCGGAGCTGCGGGAGGTGTACTCGGACCGGCTGGAGGACGTCGACCTGATCGTGGGCATGTTCGCCGAGAAGCGCCCGCGGGGGTTCGCCTTCAGCGACACGGCCTTCCGGGTCTTCGTCCTCATGGCCTCCAGGAGGCTCAACAGCGACAGGTTCTTCACCACCGACTACGCCGAGCGCGTCTACACCGGGGCCGGGCTGGACTGGATCGCGGACAGCAGCATGGCCTCCGTGATCCTGCGCCACCACCCGGAGCTCCGCCCGGCCCTGCACCGCGTGGACAACGCGTTCGCTCCGTGGCGCCGATCCCGCGGCGCGGCCTGACCGGCCGTCCCAGCCGCGGCCCTCGAACGCGGTGGGGCGCCGTCAAGGCGCCCCGCCCCCGGTTACGCGGCGCAGTCGTAGAGACCGTCCTGACCCTCCACGGCCTTGCAGTTCTCCTGTACGTACGTGGTCACCTCCGTGTTGCCCCTGCCCGGGCCGCCGCGGTCGCCGCCCGACATGACGTAGCGGAGCTGTCCGGAGGAGACGAGCTCCTTGAGGCGATCCACTGTCATGGCCGGGTCGCTGCCGGTGAAGCCGCCCATGGCGAGCACGGGCTTGCCCGTGGACAGGATGACCGGCGAGGCCTGCATCGAGCTGTTCACCGCGACCAGCCAGGTGGCCTTGCCCTGGTTCGCCAGCAGGTACTTCACCATGGAGTCGCTGACACCGCCGCCCATGAAGCCCGCCCGGCCGGTCCGTTCCGTCCCCGAACCCGCGTCCTGGCCGGGCGGCTGTCCCTGCCCATCAGGCTGTCCCTGCCCGCCGGGCATCTGGCCGGACGGCATCTGACCTTCGGGGAACCGGCCGCCGGGGAACTGGCCGCCGGGGAACTGGCCGCCGGGGAACTGGCCGCCGCGGCCGCCTCCGCCCATCTGGCCGAAGCCCATCCGCCCCGCGTTCGGCCCGGCGGTCGGGTTCGACCCGTTCACCTGCGACTGCAACGGCGTGACGGCGAAAGCGGCAGGACCGGCCAGCCCCGCGACCGCCGTGGCGGCCAGCGCGACGGCGGCGATCTTCACCGTGACCTGCGCCCGTACCCTGGCCAGCACCAGCACCGCGACGGCCGCCAAGGTCGCCCCGAGCACGACCCAGGCCAGCCACGGCGCCCACTCGGGCGTGCGGCGCAGCACCACGAACGACCAGGCGCCCGTCACGGCCACCGCCAGCGGCAGCGCCCAGGCCCACACCCGTGACCGCCGGTACGCCTGCCACATGGCCACGCCGCCCATCCCGCACAGCGCGGCCACGGCAGGAGCCATCGCGGTCGTGTAGTACGGGTGGAAGGTCCCGCTGGAGAAGCTGAACACCACGTAGTGGACCACCAGCCAGCCGCCCCACACCAGCCAGGCAGCCCCGGACGGGCCATCCGGCAGCCGCCGCACCCGCATGATCACGGCGAACGCCAGCGCCACCACGCAGAACGGCAGCAGCCAGGAGATCTGCCCCGCCATGATGTCGTTGAACAGCCGCCCGGCCCCGGACTCCCCGCCGAAGCCGGCGCCCCCGCCACCGCGGCCCTGCCCCTCGCCGAAGACGCGGCCCAGGCCGTTGTAGCCGATCACCAGGTCCCAGACGGA
Organism: Nonomuraea sp. B19D2; assembly: GCF_040137845.1. Classification (NCBI taxonomy): domain Bacteria; kingdom Bacillati; phylum Actinomycetota; class Actinomycetes; order Streptosporangiales; family Streptosporangiaceae; genus Nonomuraea; species Nonomuraea sp. B19D2. The sequence continues at coordinate 114,499 of NZ_JBEFAK010000032.1, forward strand.
GTTGTCCGTCGAGCCGCCGACGTACGGACGGGAACCGGCGGGCATGAGGTCGACGATCACCATCCACCAGGCGCTCGACACCAGCATGACGACGCCGGCCGCGAGCAGGTGCCCCACGCGCCTGGCCCACGACAGGCGGGCGCACACCAGGTACGCCAGTGCGAAGGCCGGCACCACGAGGTACGCCTGCAGCATCTTGGTGTTGAAGGCCAGCCCCACGAAGAGCGCGCACACCAGCAACGACCGCAGCCGTCCGGTACGCAGCGACTCCAGGCAGAACCAGGCCGCCAGCACCAGCAGCAGCACGAGGATCGTGTCGGGGTTGTTGTCCCGGTTGATCGCCACGGTGATCGGGGTGAACGTCATGACCACGGCCGCGACGAGAGCGGCGATGTGGGCGTGCCGGTCGCCGGAGTAAGCCCCGGAACAGGCCCCGGAACAGGCCCCGGAATAGGCACGGCGCACGGCGGAATAGACCAGGCCGACGGCGGCCACCCCGGCCAGGGCCTGCGGGAGCAGCATGCTCCACGTGCCGTACCCGAAGATCCGCGCGGACAGTCCCATCACCCACAGCGCCAGCGGCGGCTTGTCCACGGTGATGAACGACCCGGCGTCGAGCGCGCCGAAGAAGAAGGCCTTCCAGCTCTGGGTGCCGGAGAGGATGGCGGCGGCGTAGTACTGGTTGGCGTCGCCGCTCAACCCCCACGCGTAGAGGACGAACGCGACCGCGAGCACCCCCCAGAGCGCGGGCCGTGACCAGCGGGGATCCTCCGCGGCGCCCAGGAAGAGGCGGGCGGGCAGGCCGCGGCCCGCGGGGATCCGGTGCGCGGGCGGCGCGGCGGTGGCGGTCATCGGGCAGTCCTCCTCGGGTTGAAGACCCAGACGCGCAGCAGCAGAAAGCGTACGAGCGTGGCGGCGGCGTTCGCGATGATGACCGCGACCAGCTCGACCCCGTGCGAGACCCCGGCGGGCAGGAGCGACAGGGTCCCGGAGGTGAGCACCAGCCCGACGAGGAAGGCGATCAGGCCCTCGAACTGGTGCCGCAGCGCCCCGCCCGAACCCTTGACGCCGAACGTGAAGCGGCGGTTCGCGGCGGTGTTGGCCACCGCCGTGACCAGCAGCGCGATCGCGTTGGCCACCAGCGGCGAGACGATCTGCCGCAGCAGCGAGTACAGCGCGAGGTACGCCAGCGTGCTCACCACACCGACGATCGCGAACCTGGGCAGCTGCCTGGCCATCCCCTTCGGCAGCTCGGCCTGCTCGACCCGGGCGGGCACGGGGATGCGGGCCGCCCCCCACAGCGTCCTGCGCGCCACCCTGGCCAGGCCGCGCAGGTCGTCGAGCGCGGTCTGAACGATGTCGACCCGGCTGTCCGGATCGTCCACCCAGTCCACGGGCACCTCGTGGATGCGCAGCCCGTGCCGCTCGGCGAGCAGCAGCAGCTCGGTGTCGAAGAACCACTGCTCGTCCTCCACACCGGGCAGCAGCGCCTGCGCGATCTCCGTGCGCACGGCCTTGAACCCGCACTGCGCGTCCGAGAAACCGGCGCCCATCACGGAGCGGAGCAGCAGGTTGTACGAGCGGGAGATGAACTCGCGCTTCGGCCCCCGCTCCACCCTCGACGCCCTGGCCAGGCGGGTGCCGATGGCCAGGTCGCTGTGGCCGGACAGCAGGGGCGCCACCAGCGGCAGGAACGCGTCCAGGTCCGTGGACAGGTCCACGTCCATGTAGCTGACGACGTCGGCCTCGCTCCGCGACCAGACCGTGCGCAGCGCCCGGCCGCGGCCCTTCTCGTCGAGGTGCACGGCCTGTACGTGCGCAAGCTCCCCCGCGAGCTCGGTCGCGATCTGCCAGGTGTTGTCGGTGCTGGCGTTGTCGGCGATCGTGATGCGGAAGCCGTAGGGGAAGTTCCTGGTGAGGTAGGTCTGCAGCCGGGTGATGCTCGCGCGGAGCGCCCGCTGCTCGTTGTAGACCGGGACGACCACCTCGACCAGGCGCGTCCTTACTGCTGTTGTCTCCATGCCCCCAAGCTCATGGGGCGGTCATTTAATGGGACTTATCCATTTCTGAGTTGCGCATGAGAGTTCCCGGCAGCTCCATCGTCGCGATGGCTCCGCCACCCGGCGCGTTCGCGAGACGTACCTGTCCTCCGGTCTCCGCGACGGCCTGCGCCACGATCGCCAGCCCCAGCCCGGACCCGGGCAGGCCGCGGGCGGACGGCGAGCGCCAGAAGCGCTCGAAGACGTGCGGCAGCTCCTCTTCCGGCAGCCCGGGACCGTGGTCGCGCACGGTCAGCCGGCCGCCGCGCAGCCGCACCTCGACCTGGCCGCCGGGGCTGAACTTGGCGGCGTTGTCGATGAGGTTGAGCACGGCGCGTTCGAGCGAGGCGGCGCTGCCGACGACGTACCAGGGGTCGAGCTCGGTGACCACCTCGGCGCCGCGCAGCCTGGCCCGCTCCACGGCCGCCGTCACGACCTCGTGCAAGGCCAGCTCGACGTGCGGCTCGTGCTCGGTGTCGCCGCGGGCGAGCTGGAGGAGGTCGGCGACGAGCGTGGACAACTCGGCGAACTGCGCCTTGACGTTGACCAGCAGGCGCTCCTTGGCCTTGGGGTCGAGGCTGCGGCCTGTCTGCTCGCTGCGCAGGAGGAGGTCGATGTTGGTGCGCAGGGTGGTCAGGGGTGTTCGCAGCTCGTGGCCGGCGTCGGCGACGAGCTGTTTCTGGCGTTCGCGGGATCCGGCCAGAGCTGCGGTCATGGCGTTGAAGGAGGAGGACAGGCGGGCGATCTCGTCGTTGCCCTCGACGGGAATGCGGGTGCCGAGGTCCTCGGTCTGCGCTATGTGCTCCACCGCCTTGGTGAGGCGGCCCACGGGGCGCAGGGCCGTGCGGGCGATGAGCAGCCCCGCGGTGCCCGCGCCGAGCACGCCCAGGGCCGAGACCACGCCGAGCAGCAGCGCCACGTTGCGCAGGGTGTTCTGCAGGCGGCCGATCGGCCGGGCGTCCATGACGGCCATCCCCGGGCCGACCTGGGCGGTGACGATGCGCATGGGCGAGCCGTCCTCGGCCAGGCCGTTGTGGAAGTGCGGCCTGCCGCCTTGCGACGCGACGTCAAGATCCTCCTGCGTGACCTTCAGTGCCACTCCCAAGTAGCAGGTGGGGCGGCCGTCGCTGTAGATGATCTGCGTCGCCTGGGGCGGGCCGTACGGTCCCGCGGGTTCGGGCTTGGGCCCGCAATTGTCCATGAGCCAGGGAAGGTCGCTCTTGTGTTTCAGCTCGAAGTCGATCTGGTCGTAGAGCTGCTTGCGCACGATCGTGAAGCACGCGCCCGCGCTGACCGCGATGGCCAGCGCGACGGCCACCGCGACCAGGAGGGTGAGGCGGGTGCGGAGGCTGCGCCAGATCACGGCGCGGCCCGCAGGACGTACCCCACCCCGCGCACCGTGTGGATCACGCGGGGCTCACCCCCGGCCTCGGTCTTGCGCCGCAGGTACATCACGTAGACGTCGAGCGAGTTGGACGTCGGCTCGAAGTCGAACCCCCACACCTCGCTGAGGATCTGGTCCCTGGTCAGCACCTGGCGCGGATGCGACAGGAACAGCTCCATCAGCAGGTATTCGGTCCTCGTCAGGTCGAGCCTGCGCTCGCCCCGGGTGACCTCCCTGGTCGCCAGGTCCATGCGCAGGTCGCCGTACGAGAGGGTGTCACCGCCGTCGGGGGCGGGCGCGTTCAGCGCGCCGCGCCGCAGCAGCGCGCGGACGCGGGCCAGCAGCTCGTCCAGCTCGAACGGCTTGACCAGGTAGTCGTCGGCCCCCGCGTCGAGCCCCGACACCCGGTCGCCCACGGCGTCGCGGGCCGTGAGCATGAGGACCGGGATGTGGTTGCCCGACGCCCTCAGCCGGCGGCACGCGGTCAGGCCGTCGAGCCTGGGCATCATGACGTCGAGCAGCACCGCGTCGTAGGTCTCCTGCGCCAGCGCGTCCAGTGCCGCCTGCCCGTCGTTGGCCGTGACGACCTTGTAGCCCTCGAACTCCAGGCTCGACTGCAACGCCTCGCGCAACGCGGGCTCATCGTCCACCACCAGCAACCGTGCAGGCTCACTCATGCGACAAACGCTAGAGGCTCATCATGAAAACCTGATAAACGCGCTCATCCCTGTTTCATGAGGATCACCACGCGACAGGCATGGCTTTGAGGCCGAAGATGGGGCTCTCGCTCTTGAACGGCAGCTCCTCGTCCGGCACGGTGACCCGCAGGCCGGGGATGCGCTCGAACAGCGTGCGCAGCGCGATCTCGATCTCGGCCCTGGCCAGGTTCTGGCCCAGGCACTGGTGCACACCGTAGCCGAACGCCACGTGGTGGCGGGCCCCGCGCCCGATGTCGAACTCGTCCGGCCGCTCGAACGCCCGCTCGTCCCTGTTGGCGGAGGCGCCGAGCACGAAGATGCCCTCGCCCTTCCTGACGAGCTGCCCGCCGATCTCCTGGTCCTCGGTGGCCACCCGGTCGAACGCCACCCAGTCCACCACCGACTGGTAGCGCAGCAGCTCGTCCACCGCCATGGGCCACTTGTCCGGGTTCGCGCGCAGCTCGGCGAGCTGGTCGGGATGGCGCATGAGCGTGAGCGCGGCCAGCGGGATCATGTTGGCGGTGGTCTCGTGGCCCGCGACGAGCAGCAGGAAGGTCACGCCCACGAGCTCGTCGTGGGTGAGCTGCCCGGTCTCGATCAACCGCCCGAGCAGGTCGTCCCCGGGCTGCTGCGCGACCTTGGTGACCAGGTCGTCGAGGAAGTCCCTGATCTCCATCATCGCGCTGTGGCTCGCGTCCCGGTCCTCGACGTTGGAGAGCGCCTCCTGGGTGCGCGACTGGAAGAACTCGCGATCTTCGTACGGGACCCCGAGCAGCTGGCAGATGACCAGCGACGGCAGCGCCAGCCCGAACGCCTCCACCAGCTCCGCCTCGTCGCCCTTGGCCAGCATGTCGTCGATGAGCTCGTCGGTGATGCGCTGGATGCCGGGCCGCAGCTCCTTGATGCGCCGGACGGTGAACTCGGGGATGAGCAGCCGCCGGAACCTGCTGTGCTCCGGCGGGTCGAGGTCGATGAAGTGGCCGACCGCGAACTCCCGCCTCGCGGCCTCCTCCTCCGGGGTCGGGGGCTCCGCCCTGAACGCCCGGTTGGGGTGGCCAGGGGTGGCCGGGTTGCCGCTGATGCCCGTGCCCGACAGGACCTGCCTGGCCTCGGCGAGCCTGGTGACCAGCCACACCTCGCCGCCGGGGAGCGTGGTCCTGACGAGCGGGGCCTGCTCGCGCATCCGCTCGTACTCGGCCGGGTGCGCGAACGGGCAGGTGCGCTGGACGGGGAAGGTCTGAGCCATAGTCTTGCTCCCTACAAGCCGGATCGCATTGCTTACTTACGCGAAAGTAAGTGATCGCGAGACCGGTCGTCAAGTGATGGGAGCGGCATGGCAGGGCGGCGGACGGACACCAAGGACCGGATCCAGCAGGTGGCGCTGGAGCTGTTCGCCGAGCGGGGATACGAGCAGACCACGCTGCAGGAGGTGGCGGAGCGGCTGGAGATCACCAGGCCGGCCCTCTACTACCACTTCCGCACCAAGGAGGCGATTCTGGAGAGCGTGCTCCAAGGCTTGGTCGAGTCGATCGAAGAGCTGGTGCGGTGGGGGCACGAGCAGCCCAAGACCCCCGAGTCCAGGCGCGAGATCCTGCGGCGGATCGCCGAGTTGCTCGAGGACCAGTGGCAGGCCCTGTTCAAGTTCGCCCAGGTGAATCAGGGCGTGATACAGGGGATGCCCGCCGGTGACCGGATGCAGGCCGAGATGATCAGGATGGTGTCCCTGCTGGAGGTGCCGGGCGCGAGCCCGGCACGGCAGTTCGAGGCGCGGCTGGCGGTGTTCGCGGTGATCCTCGGCAGCGTGCCGTTTCTCTTCGACATGGACGTGCCGGAGTCGGAGCGGGCGACCGTGGCCATGGAGGTGGCCCTGAAGCTGATCGCCGAGGATTAGCGCTTCAGCACCGCCATGGCGGCGTTATGCCCGGCAATTCCGCTCACGCCGCCGCCCCTGCGGGCGCTCGCGCCGCCCATCAGGATGCGCTCGTGCTCGGTCTCCACGCCCCATCTCTCGCCTTGTTCCGCATACGGCCAGCTCAGGTCGGCATGGAAAATATGGCCGCCTGGCAGCCCGGCCTCCCTTTCGAGGTCGACGGGGGTTTTGACCTCGGCGCACGGGGTGCCGTCGGGGGCCTTGAGCAGGCATTCCTCGATCGGCTCCGCCAGGACGGAGTTGATGGAGGCGAAGGTGGCCTTCAGGGCCATTTTCCTTGCTTCTTCTGGATTTTTCCGGAAAAGTCTGGCTGGCATGTGGAGGCCGAAGAGCGTCATCGTCTCGGCCCTGCCTCTGAGCTCGGGGCCGAGAATGGACGGGTCGGTCAGCGAATGGCAATAGACCTCGGCCGGGGGCAATTCCGGAATTTCCCCTCTTACCGCCTGCCGATACGCCCTGTCGAGCTGGTCTCGTCCCTCGTTGATGTGGAACGTACCGCTGAAGGCCGCCCGGGGATCCACGGACTCGTCCTTCAGCCTGGGCAGCCTCGTCAGCACCATGTTGACCTTCAGCTGCGCGCCCTCGGGCACCGTCACGGGCCGGCGCAGCACCCGGTCGAGCACGGCGGGCGGCAGGTTGACCAGCACGTGCCCGCCGTTCACGGTGTGCTCACCGCCCCCGGCCGCGAACGTGACCTCGCCGGACGGCGAGATCCCGACGATCTCGGCCCCGGTCCTGATCTCGGCGCCCGCCTGCCTGGCCGCCGCCTCCAGCGCCCCCGAGACGGCGCCCATGCCGCCGACGGGGACGTTCCACTCGCCGGTGCCGTCGCCGATCACGTGGTAGAGGAAGCACCGGTTGGCCAGCAGGTCGGTGGCGGGGTCGGCGAACGTGCCGATCAGCGCGTCGGTGAGCACGACGCCGCGCACGGTGTCGTCGCCGAACCGCTCGGCCACGGTCCGGCCGAGCGGTTGCCGGAACAGGTCACGCCACGCCTCGGGCCCCACGAGCCGCTCGACCTCGGCGGCGGTGGGGAGGGGTTCGAGCAGCGTGGGCGCCAGGGCCCGCGCCACGCGCGCGGTCATGCCGTAGAAGTCCTGCCACGCCTTGTGGTCGGCCGCGCCGCCGGTGACGCGCGCGAACGAGGCCGCCGTCGCCCGCGCGTCCTCGTTGTCGACGAGCAGCCCGGTGTCGCCCTTGGGGGTGTACGAGGCGTAGCGGCGGCGGCGCAGCTCCAGATTGAGCCCGAGGTCGCGCACGATCTTGGACGGGAGAAGGCTGACCAGGTAGGAGTAGCGCGACAGCCGTACGTCGACGCCCGGGAAGGCCCGCGCGGAGATCGCCAGGCCGCCCACGTGATCCTGACGCTCCAGGACCAGGACACTGCGCCCGGCCCCGGCCAGGTAAGCGGCCGCCACCAGCCCGTTGTGCCCGCCTCCGGCCACGATCACGTCATACGACCCCATTTACGCACAATACGACCCACCCCACACCACCCGTCAACGCCCACAATTGGACATTTCTCCCGGGCCTGCCGGCACCCTGCGCGACCTGCCCGCCACCCACGGTCGGGGCACGGGCGGGTCGCTGGCGTGCGCGAGGCCGCTCGTGTGATCCTCAAATGGACGGGCGCCCGACCAGAGCCGTAGCGTGCTGCGTTCGGAACAAATCGCGTAAAATACGCCGTTCGCCCAAAGCACGCCAGACGCCCAAAGGAGCACAAAACACACCATGCGCAGCACCCCCGACTCCGTTCTCCAGCCGTCAGACGAGGTCGCCGAGGCCCTGGCGAGTGGCGCGCCCGTCGTGGCTCTGGAGTCCACGATCATCTCCCACGGGCTGCCGCAGCCGCGCAACCTCGAGGTGGCGCGCGAGCTGGAGGGGGTCGTACGGGCCGCGGGCGCCGTGCCGGCCACGATCGCCGTGCTGGACGGCGTACCCCGCATCGGCCTGAACGAGGTGGAGCTGGAGCGCATCGCCAGCGAGTCCGGCCTGCGCAAGCTGGGACAGCGGGACCTGCCGGTGGCGGCGGCGCTCAAGGCCAGCGGCGCGACCACCGTGTCCGCCACGTCGTTCCTGGCGGCCCGCGCCGGCATCCGGGTCTTCGCCACCGGCGGGCTCGGCGGCGTGCATCGCGGGTGGACCGAGGACCAGGACGAGTCCGCCGACCTCGACACGCTGGCGCGCACCCGCATCACGGTCGTCTGCGCCGGCGTCAAGTCGATCCTCGACGTGCCCGCGACGCTCCAGCGTCTGGAGACGCGGGGCGTGACCGTGGCGGGATTCCGTACGGACACCTTCCCCGGCTTCTACCTGCACTCCTCCGGCCTGCCGATCGACTGGCGGATCGAGTCGCCCGACGAGGCGGCGGCGATCATGCGCGGCCAGGACGCGCTCGGCGGCCAGGAGACGGCGCTGATCGTCGCCAACCCGGTGCCCGCGGACCAGCAGCTCGACCCGGAGCTCCATGACCGCGTGCTGGCCGAGGCGCTGGCCGCCGCGGAGCGCGAGGGCGTCAAGGGGCAGGCGATCACGCCGTTCCTGCTCTCCTACCTGGTCGACGGCACCGCCGGCGCCTCCCTGGAGGCCAACCTGGCCGCCGTGCGCGGCAACACCGCGCTGGCCGCCCAGATCGCCCTGTCCTGGGCGCGATCGTGACGGGCGACGCCCTCCTTGTCGTCGGTGACGTGGTCACCGACGTGGTGGCGTTGCACGGCTCGCCGGTGATGTCGGGCACCGACACGTCCGCCGACATCGTCCTGCGCCCCGGCGGCTCCGGCGCGAACACCGCCGCCTGGGCCGCCCGCCTGGGCGCCGACGTGCGCCTGCTGGCCAGGCTCGGCTACGACAGCAGCGAGTGGCACACCGCCGAGCTGGCCAGGACGGGCGTGCGCACGCACATGACCGTCGACGCCGACCGCCCGACCGCGGTCGTGATCGCGATGGTGGACAAGAGCGGCGAGCGTACGATGCTCACCAACCGCGGCGCCGGCGGCCTGATCTCCGAGGCCGACTGGGACCCGTCCCTGCTCGACGGCGTCGCCCGGCTCCATCTGTCCGGCTACGTCATGTTCGCCGAGTGCGGTCTGCGGCTGGCCAGGCGGGCGATGGCCGAGGCGGCGGCCGCGGGGATCGCGATCAGCATCGACCCGGCCTCCACGGGCCCGCTGCGCGACTTCGGCGTCGAACGTTTCATCCGCGAATCCGCCCCCGCCGGCCTGATCCTGCCCAATCTCGACGAGGCACTCCTGCTGAGCGGCGCCACCACGGCGGAGCGGGCCGCCGTACTTTTGAGTGAGACGTACGGCACAGCCGTCGTGAAGCTAGGATCGCTGGGCGCGCTGGCCGCCGTGGACGGCGAAATCGTCGCGACGGCCGCAGGGGTGTCCGCCGAGGTCGTGGACTCGACTGGGGCGGGTGACGCGTTCGCCGCCGGGTTCCTCACGGGGGCCTTGCAGGGTGTCAGTGAAGAGGCGGCTTTGGAGGCAGGTTGCCGTGCCGGTGCCGAATGTGTGGCCCAGGTGGGCGGCCGACCACGGTACGGTTTGGATCTGAACCGTCTTTACCCTATTCACACTGATTGATAGCTTGCCGCGTAAGCTGCACCATTAGCCACACGCGTAACGGCCAGCACCACGCGGCCCACTGGGGAGGATAAGGTCCGCCGATGGAAGTCGAGTCATCGATCTGCCTGAGCGACCTGGTCCCTGCGCTGCGCTGGAGCCGCCCACAGCAGGTGGCTGAGGCGCTGGGTGATCCGCGCCTTCCCGCGGGGTGGTGGTCCTCCCTCGCGCTGTCGAGAGCGCTCGGCACGGCGGGGCTCGACTGGATCTGCGAACGTCTGGGGCGGCTGGCCTGCTCTCGCTGGGACCATCTGCCACTGTCCGACCTGCTGCCCGCGCTGACCGTGCACCACATCGATCCCGCACTGCCGGGCTGGCCGGAGGCCACCCGCACGGCGATCACGGGGCTCGGCGGCTGGCAGCGGCTGCGCCGCCTGTCCCCCAGCGACCTGGGTACGCCGTCGGCGACGCCTGAGGCGGTGATCGGCTCGGTCTTCCGCGAGATCCTCGGCCGCATCCCGGCCCAGCGAGAGGCCCCCGCCGGGCCGCCCGCGGCCGGGCACCCGGAGGTCACGCGGCCGCTCAGCGTCTCGTCCCGGAGCACGGGCTCCTTCCCGGCCCAGCCGGAAGGGGGGCCGCAGACCGGCTCGTTCGCCGTGCAGGACGGCCCTCCGCCCGAGGGCGCCGGCCAGCGGCAGGGCACGTTCCCGAACCAGGGCCAGGCCGCCTCCTCCCCGGACGGCGCCCAGCAACGCCAGCCGGGCTCGTTCCCGGCACCGCAGCCGGCGGGTGCCCAGACCGGGTCCTTCGCCGCCCAGCCTCCGGACGCCGCCCAACAGCGCCAGACCGGCTCCTCCCCCACGCAGCGGCCGGGGGATCGCCAGACGGGCTCCTTTCCCGCACCGCAACCGTCTGACCGCCAGAGCGAGTCCTTCCCCGCGGATGGTGGTCCGCAGCGGCAGACGGGGTCGTTCCCCGCTCAGAGCGGCTCGTTCCCGGCGCAGCCTCAGGGCGGCGGCCCGCGCCAGGGCTTCGCGGGCGAGGGCCTGCCGCAGCGCCCGGGCCCCGGCCAGTCCGAACGCCTCCCGCAACGCCCGACCGGCCCGCAGCCCGGCCGCCCGGAAACCGGCCCGATGTCCGGCGGCCCCTCAACCGGATCGATGCCCGCCGTCCCCGGCTCGGCATCCGGCGGACCCGCGACCGGGTCGATGCCCGCCATCCCGGGCACCACGTCCGGCGGCCCCTCAACCGGGTCGATGCCCGCCATCCCCGGCTCGGCATCCGGCGGACCCGCGACCGGGTCGATGCCCCCCATCCCCGGCTCCCCGTCCGGCGGGCCCTCAACCGGATCGATGCCTGCCGTCCCAGGCACGGCGGACCCCGCCAAGAGCAGCAGCGCCTCCCGTTATCCGGCGCCCGCCCCCGGCGCGGCCTCCGGCGGTCCGGCGTCCTCCGACACCGACCACGCGATGGTCCGGGTCGTGGACCAGCTGTTCCGCAGCCTGGACAAGCTGGAGCTGGCCGTGGCCGTGCACCGGCTGTTCGCCCAGGATCCGGTGAGCCTGCGCACGCTCGCCCACAAGATGCTGGTGGACAGGGATGCGCTCTCCCAGGCACAGCGCACCGCCGAGGAGCGGGTGCTGGGCTGGCTGCGTTCCTCGGAGTCCGCGCCGGTCACTGGCCACATGTTCCGCCTGACCGAGTGGATCGGCACGGCGGCCACCGAAGAGCAGCTCATCGGCGCCGACCCGGCCCACCCCGTGACGGTGCCCTCGCTGCGCACCCCGCTCTGGCGCGTGCTGGTGACCCTCATGCCCGACCGCCGCTTCCAGGACGGCTGGCTGGTCGTGGGCGACATCCATGGCCTGCAGGCACGTACGAGGCAGCTGCTGGCCGCGAGCCCGCCCGACGCGGACATGGTGGAGCTGATGGCCGAGCTGGGCATCCGCGCCCACTCCGCCAAGGCCTGGCTGGACGGCCTGCCCTCGGAGACCGCCCCCGACCCGGCCGCTTCGGCCCCGTCGCCCGCC